>CANHQC010000170.1 GCA_947462695.1 Flavobacteriales bacterium
ATTGGGCATTGGATTAACCTGAAAACCTTGTTCGTTAAAGAACCCAAGTTGAGCGAGCTCTCGTTGCGTACGAATGATGTCGTTTCGATTGAATAAATCGCCTGGTTTAGTCCGTATTTCACGTCTGATGACATGATCATTCGTTTTGGTGTTACCTTTAATTATAATTCGTTTCACACGCGCTTCTTTCCCTTCAATTATGCGCATCTGGTAATTGATGTAATTATTCTGAACATCTGTTTCTACGGGAATTACCTGAAAAAATAAGTACCCGCGATCCATGTACAAGGAAGAGATATCTCTCCCGTCTTCACTCATAAATAAGCGCTGCTCAAGAAGCGGTTTATTGTAGACATCACCTCTTTTAAGCCCAAGAATTGTGTCTAGGTAAGAACTCCTAAACTTGGAGTTACCCATCCAATTGATGTCACCGAAATAGTATTTACCCCCTTCTTCGATGTTCATTTGAATGTACAAGTTCTTGTTACCTGATCGGTAAACGGTATCGAATGTGATTCGCGCATCACGTAACCCAATAGCGTTAAACTTGCTGAGGACAGCTTGTTTATCTTTTTCGTAAGAGCTTTCGGTGAATTTAGAACGCTTGAAGAAACGCCAAAGTTTTCGCTCTTTGGTGTCCTTCATTGCCATTCTAAGTTTCCAATCCGGAATGGTTTGGTTTCCATCAATTTTAATTTCTTTGATGCCAACTTTTGCTCCTTTACTTACATCGATTAAGAAAATTTCTGAATTATTCATCAATGTATCACGAACGCGGTTGACCTTCACTTTCACCGAGTAATGCCCTTTTTCCCTAAAGTATCCTTTAATTTTACTTTCAGTCTGATAAATCAAGTTTTCTGTAATTGTTTTTCCAGAATATAAATCAATCTCTTCCCTGACCTTGTCTACCTCACGTTTGTTGATGCCTTTAAATTTGAAACGAGACAACTTCGGTCTTGGGGATACTTTGATTACTAGGTAGATGACACCAGCAACTTCTTTTTCAGCATAAATTTCGACATCGGAGAATAGCCCTTCATCCCAAAGATTTTTTATGCCTTTTGTGATTTGCTCTCCCGGTATGGTGATGGATTGTCCTTGTTTCAAACCGGCAACCAATTTTATCGCCTGTGGATCAAAATTATCTGCTCCTTCTACCCTAATCGGGCCAATTTCATATTTACGCGGTTGTTTGTAATCAATGATTAAATCTCCTATTGAAATCGGTCCATCCTCCTGAGCCAGAATAGGAAAGAAACCAAAAAGAAGCATTAAGAGAAGTAGTTTCTTCATAGATTACGTTAATTGTTCCGATACAAGACCAAATCGTCGTTCACGAGATTGATAGTCAAGTACCGCTTTGTAAAGATCTTCACGTTTAAAATCAGGCCACAGCACCTCCGTAAAATGCAATTCAGTATAAGCGATTTGCCAAAGTAAAAAATTACTCACCCGGCATTCACCACTCGTGCGAATTAACAACTCTGGATCAGGGACAGAAGATGTCGTTAAATAGCTGGCAAAGACCTCATCGGTCACTTCAGCATTAAACACGTCATTTTTCGCATCATCGATCAACTGATTAACAGCCGAGAGTATTTCCCATCTAGCACTGTAGTTGAGTGCAAGAATTAAAGTGATTTCATCATTGTTTTTGGTAAACTCGATTGATTCATCAAGTTCCTTTTGACAATGGTCAGGTAATCCTTTGATGTCTCCTATCGTCTTTAAGCGCACTCCGCTACTTGATAATTCCCTTAATTCAGAGGCAAGTGAACGAACCAATAAATCCATTAATCCGTCTACCTCTTCTTTCGGTCGATTCCAATTTTCAGTAGAGAAGGCATAAAGAGTGAGGTATCGTACATTCAACTCTTTGGCAGCCTTTAGTGTTTCCCTAACAGACTCTACGCCAAAGTTGTGCCCATACAAGCGCATGTGACCTTGTTTCTTAGCCCATCGACCATTGCCATCCATGATGATTGCAATGTGCTTTGGCGTTTTTGACTTATCTATCTGTTCGAGCAAGCTCATTTTTTATTGGACAAGTAGCGAAGGTAAGGAAAGAAATTCATTCCCTTCTGCTTGTTTTATGGGTTAACATACCTTAACAAAAAAGAGGGAGCTGGCGAACCAAATCCCTCTTCGATTATTTTATATCCTTGTTATTCAGCAAGGACAATTACTTTATCATTGAGCAATTCAACAACACCACCATTGATTGAGACACGAATAACTTTTGAATTGGACGTATCTGCGGATATCATTCCAGATGTTAATTGACTTGCATCAACAGCTTGTTTCAAATCGACTTTAACAGTACCTTTTGTTAATGCTGAAATGATTGGCGCGTGTCCTTTCAATACTTGAAACAAACCGTCTAATCCTGGTAACTGAACCGCCTCTACCTCACCGGAAAAAACCTTCGATTCAGGTGTTATAATTTCTAATTGCATACTCATTCAATGAATTATTATGCTTCAGCAAGCATTTTATCACCCGCTGCAATCACATCTTCAATACCACCTTTCAAGTTAAATGCCGCCTCCGGGTATTTATCGTACTGTCCGTCAAGAATGGCGTTGAATGCCTTAATTGTATCGTTAATATCGACAAGTACACCCGGGATTCCCGTAAACTGTTCAGCTACGTGGAACGGCTGAGAAAGGAAACGCTGAACACGACGCGCACGGTGAACAACTTGCTTATCTTCCTCAGAAAGCTCATCCATACCAAGTATCGCGATGATATCTTGAAGTTCTTTGTATCGTTGTAACGTAATTTTCACACGTTGCGCACAGTTATAGTGCTCTTCACCGACGATTTCAGGAGTAAGAATTCGAGAAGTAGAATCCAATGGATCCACAGCCGGATAAATTCCTAGCTCAGCAATCTTACGTGATAGTACGGTTGTCGCATCCAAGTGGGCAAATGTATTCGCCGGAGCTGGGTCGGTAAGGTCATCCGCAGGCACGTATACTGCCTGTACAGATGTAATTGAACCATTCTTTGTAGATGTAATACGCTCTTGCATCGCACCCATTTCAGATGCTAATGTCGGTTGGTAACCTACCGCAGAAGGCATACGACCTAGAAGTGCAGATACCTCAGAACCTGCCTGTGTAAATCGGAAAATATTATCCACGAAGAAAAGGATGTCTTTTCCTTGTCCATCGCCTTCACCATCACGGAAATATTCTGCCATTGTCAAACCAGATAAAGCCACTCGCGCACGTGCACCAGGAGGCTCATTCATCTGACCGAAGACGAAAGTAGCTTTCGACTCTTTCATTCCTTCCACGTCAATTTTCGAAAGGTCCCATCCACCTGCTTCCATGGAATGCATGAATTCATCACCATACTTGATGATGCCTGACTCCAACATCTCACGCAACAAGTCATTTCCTTCACGTGTACGCTCTCCTACTCCAGCAAATACTGAAAGACCACCGTGACCTTTAGCGATATTGTTAATTAATTCTTGTATTAATACTGTTTTTCCTACACCAGCACCTCCGAAAAGACCAATTTTACCACCTTTTGAATAAGGCTCAATTAAGTCAATTACTTTGATACCTGTAAAGAGTACTTCTGTAGATGTAGATAACTGATCAAATTTTGGCGCTTCGCGGTGAATCGGAAGTCCGTTTGCATTATCGACTACATTAATACCATCGATTGCCTCACCAACTACATTAAAAAGTCGGCCTTTGATCTGATCTCCAGTAGGCATTTTGATTGCACCACCTGTTGAAGTCACCTCCATTCCACGGCTGAAACCGTCAGTTGAGTCCATTGAGATAGTCCTTACTGCATTTTCACCAACGTGAGACTGTACTTCAAGCACAACGCGCGTTCCATCTTCTTTTCTAACTTCCAACGCATCATAAATGTTTGGTAGCGCCACTCCTTTTTCGAAGTTAACGTCAACAACAGGACCGATTACCTGTGAAATAGTTCCTTTAATTCCGGACATTCTCAGTGTATTTAATGTTTACTAATCAGTGCAAAAAGCACTTCTGCTAATTTGGGCGCAAAGATAATTGAATTATCCCAAAATGATTGAATTGTAAGATTGATTTTTTGAGATTTTTTTTTGAGCTCAACATAAAGCTAGAATCTGATGCTGCCGAAATTCTTTTTTATGAGCGATCGTACCGGAAAATAGCTAAAGAAAATGCTTAGGAAACCAACACTCAAAAGTATAACCAACCCGTCAACGAAAGAAAGCACTACTGGGAAAGCCTGTCCATCAGTTCCAGGCATTGTTAACCAGCCAAATTGGAGTTGTGAAAAACAGGTAACGTACCCAATAAAGAGCCCAAAAACTATTCCTCGACCAGCAATTAGCATACCTTCTATGAAAAACAATCGCTCAATGGTTATTCGATTGGCACCTAAATGAATTAACGTTTGGATGTTTTCTTTTTTCTCTAAGAAAATCATCGTCAGTGAAGCCACTAAATTGAAGGAGGCTAAAACAAATACAAACAACAAAATGACAATGACGATTATTTTTTCCGACTGGCTGGTTTTGAAGATAAGCGCATTTTTCTCCAAACTTGTTTTAACCTCAAACTGCGCTCCTAATTGCGCTTGAATGCGTTCTTTTGTTTCTTTCGCGGAGGCTTCGTCAGCAATGAAAATTCCATAACCAGTTAATTCCTCATTGTACCGCAACAGGTCATGAGCAAATTGAAATGGCACTACAATGGCTTGACTATTCACTTCTTTGTTGAAATCGAAACGGCCACTGATTGCTATTCTTTCTGCACTAAACGGACTTGAACCTAGCCTAATCTTAGCTTCCCTTTTTGGCGCATAAAGTACAAATTGTTCCTCGCCTACTTCTTGTGGTATATAGGCATCTAACTGATCAAATAGACGTGCCCCAACTAACGCTCGTGGAGACGCACTCTTATTCAATAGGCCTTGACCTTCAATGATGTGCGTCGACATCTTGGTTCCGGAAAGAAAAGGTTCCTCTACACCAATAAGGTTGGCATTCACCCATTTCTGTTCATGTTTGACGACCACCACCTCTTCGATCATTCGAGTTACATACCTAACCCCTGAGATAGTACTTAGTTCCTTTTTCG
>CANHQC010000171.1 GCA_947462695.1 Flavobacteriales bacterium
ATTCAAACCCGTATTCGAAATAAGGTTAAGACCGATAATTTGGGCAGCAATGGCAGGATACGTTTTAGCGATTTTTAGCGGTGTTGTAAATGGATATTCTTCCTATTCTTATGGAATAGACTTCCTTACGAGTTTTACATCTGTCTTCATTTCACCCACACATCACCCAACGTACATGTCGACTTTTGGTATTGTCTTAATCGCAGGATGGTGGCAAACAAAGGAGAAAAATAAAGTACAACGAAATGAAATCATTGGATGGTTAATTGCTGTAATAATATTCCTTTATGCGGTACTGTGCTTGTCTCTTTCTGCACTCATTTTTATAGTCTTATTGGGTTGCTTTATTTCTTGTTATTGGATTTTAAGAAAGCTCAAGAAACTCGCTAGGATAGTACTGATGGTTGTTGTTCCTGTACTCTTTATGGTTGGTATTCTTAATGTCCCAAGTGTAAAAACAGACATGAAAGCTACGTGGAAGTCACTAGAGAATTACATTGAAAATCCAGATGAATACGTCAAAAATAAACCGGGATATAAAACGGGTAATGAGATTAGGCTGGTCATGTGGACGGTAACCATACAAGAAATCATTGCGCATCCTTTTGGAGTGGGAACAGGAAATGTCGATGAGGTATTAAGCCATCGCTTGTTGTCAAAAAATCAAAAGAAACTTGCCGAAAAGGATGAGAATGGAACCATTCAGTTTAATCCGCATAATCAGTTTTTGCAAACAAGTTTAGAGGTAGGTATCGTTGGAGGACTTATATTACTGCTGGTCATTTCTATGTGGTTCAAAACAGGGTGGAATTCAAAAAACTGGATGCTTTTAATTCTATCTGCAAGTCTTGCGTTCAATGGCTTATTCGAATCTATGTTGCAACGCCAAAGTGGTATCGTATTTTACAGTTTTTGGTCAGTTTTGCTAATTGTTTGGTCATTTCAAAACCAACAAAGTATAAATCAACCGATCGATGAATCAGGTGTAGTATAAAAGATGAAAGCGAATCAAACAATTTGGATCATTAATCAATACGCTGGATCAAGAATTCATGGGATGAATTTCAGGTCTTGGTATTTTGCAAATGAATGGAAAAAACAAGGCCATGATCCTTACATTATTTCGGCCTCTTATTCGCATTTGTTTCAAAAGCTACCAATCATTAACGGTAAATTCACTCGGGAGTCTGTTGAGGGAATTCCTTACGTTTGGGTCAAGGTCAGAAATTACGGACAGTCTCAAAGCGTTGGAAGGGTACTTGTCATGCTTCAGTTTATGCTTAGGTTGTTTGCATTTCCGAAAAAATCCTTACCTAAACCAGACATTATACTTGTTTCATCACTTTCGCCCTTTCCAATTCTTAATGCGTTCTTTTGGAAATTAAAGTACAAGTGTAAACTCGTTTTTGAAGTACGCGATATTTGGCCTCTTTCCTTAATTGAAATTGGAGGAATGTCGAAATGGCATCCGCTTGTGTTGTTTATTGGTTGGTTTGAGTGGTTTGCATACAAACGAGCAGATCAGGTTATTTCCCTACTTCCACATGCAAAGGAACACATGGTCAATAGAGGATTAAAGCCCGAGAAGTTCAATTGTATTCCAAACGGTTTTGATCCGGAGGAACTCGAAAAAGGAGTGGAGTTGACCAATGAACAGTTAAGAAATATTCCAACAACTAAGTTTATTATAGGTTATGCCGGAAGTTTAGGTGCAGCAAATGCCATGGAATACCTGATTGAAGCCTCAAAGCTTGTAATAGCTAACGAGAACATTCATTTTGTAATTGTTGGAAAAGGTCAGCACAAGCCAGAATTGATGAAATCAGCTGGAGTTAATGTTACCTTTTTAGATCCAGTTCCAAAAAATCAAGTCCAAGCAATTTTAAAGCAATTTGATGTATGTTACCTCGGCTGGCACGACCATTCCATCTATCGATTTGGGATAAGTCCAAATAAGGTGTTTGATTACTTGTTCGCAGGAAAACCAGTGATTCACTCTGTCAATGCCGGTAACGATATTGTTGCGGATGCGCACTGCGGACTTTCAGTACCAAGTGAAGATCCTCAAGCGATAGCGCAAGCAGTTATTAAAATGAGCCGATTGGAAAAAGAAGAATTGGATCAAATGGGCAAACGTGGAAGAGCCTATGTCCTTGAAAAGCATACCTACGGTGCGTTGGCTAAACAATTGTTAATTGAAATCGATAAGTAATGAATTCGTTCGCAATGTTGATACTAGGTGTTTTTGGGATTCTTCTGAGTGTATTGATGATTTACCTTCGAGTCGCTCCAAAATTAGGTCTCTTTGACACGCCGAATAACCGAAGTTCACATAAGGAAGAGACCATTCGCGGAGCTGGAATTATTTATCCTATCGCACTCCTTCTATACGGTTTTTTATATGATTTCTTACCGTTACCGCTAATTGTAGGAGGAATATTTCTTGGTGTTGTCAGTTTTATAGACGATTGGAAAAACCTTACGGCACGTTTGAGATTGATTCTACATGCAGGTGTAATTACGTGGTGTATATTGGACCTGAATTGGGGAAATCAACTATTTTGGTTAATTCCACTAATCGCATTTGTATACTTATGGCTCATGAATGCCTATAATTTCATGGATGGAATAAACGGCATGACGGCCTTAAATACCCTTTCGGTTCTTTTGGCACTATTACTTTTGAATATTGACAAGCCGTTTACCAATAGTTTTCTGTTATTCGTATTGATCTTGGCAACTGTCATTTTTTCATTTTTCAATCTCCGAAAAAAAGCCATTTGTTTTTTAGGTGATGTCGGATCAATTCCGCTCGGATTTGTGCTCATTGGCTTAACGTTAGCGGCAATTTATTCAACCGGAGATACGAATCCGTTGGTCTTTTTTGCTGTATACATAATTGATTCGGGATGGACAATCTTTCAACGACTAATTGCAAAAGAAAATATACTAAAACCCCACCGCAAGCACTTGTACCAGGTTTTGGTCAATGAGAAAGGATTAGGTCATTTGACTGTTTCCGTTGCCTATTTCGCGATACAAATGGGTATTAATGGCTTATACTTTGCGATCGATTGGCCTAAACATGTTTTTCTAATCGCTACGTTTTTATGCCTTTCAGCAGGTTACGTATTGATCAAACAGCGTTTGTTAAAGTCGGTGTGATTAGTTAATAAAAAACGCTAATCCACATCCTGTTATAATAGCTGCAAGTTTCAATAGATTGAACTTATGGTTCTCAGATGTTTCGAAAATAATCGTAGTAGAAATGTGCAAAAACATTCCGACAACAACCGCCAAAATCATGTGGTAATTCAAACCAATCTGTTCAGCAGGCATGAATAATCCAAGTAAAACGCCCAATGGGGTCATAAGTCCAAAAAGCAGTAAGACAACCCACGAATTCAAATTGGAAAGTTTCGTATTGATCAGTAACGTCATTAAAGCAATCGCAACTGGCAGCTGGTGGAATAAAATCCCAAGGAGTAAAGAATTGGCATCTCCATCAGCATGCGTATGACCATGATGGTGAATTGATTCAGTTAAATGATCTAATGAGAGGCCTGATAATTGATTTCCTAATGGAATTCCCTCTAGTATGGAATGAACTGAAAGCGAAATAAACAAGCCCCAAGGCATGGATTGTCCTTTGTGCACATGCACATGACCGTGTTCAATCCCACCAGAGAAAAATTCCAGAATCAATTGGACAAGAAAGCCAACTAGAATATATGTTCCAATCGAAATGGATGGTTGATCATATAAGTCTGGAATAAAATGTAAAAAAGCAATGGCAAGTAAAAATCCACCACTAAAAGCGAGCATCACTTTGATGATTTGCGCTTTATTCGATTGCTTGAGATAGGTAACGATCAATCCACCGAATACAACTGATAAAATTAAACTGGTAAAAACGATAATTGTCTGCATTAGATTCGTCTGGCATGAATAATTAAGCGGTCGGATTCATTCTCGTTAAATGGCTGCAATGAAAAGTCACCGAAGGTACGGATTAATTCAAAGCCTGTCGCGTTTAAAAGTTGGGTAAATTCGGTGATTGTGAGCGCTTGAACGCGTTCTGAAAAATGAAAGTCTCTTCCGTTATCTTTAAACCGAATCTGCTTGTGAATGTGTTGACCATCGAAAGCACGTTCAAGTTGAAAAGTTATTCCGTCAATTGTCTTTTCTTCTTGTTTAACGAGCTGTGAAATGACTTTTTTAGCATTCATGAAATCGATAATCAGCTGGCCATCAACAGTGAGCATTTGATGAACACTTTTTAGTACAGCTTCATTCGCATCAAGTTCGTCGAAATACCCAAAACTTGTAAATAAATTGAATACGACATCGAACTGTTGTTTTTCAAATGGATAGCGCATGTCATGTACTGCGAAATTCAATCCTTCAGATGTGAATTCAGCTGCCTCCCGAATGCTCGCTTCAGATAAATCTAATCCGGTGACGCGCATTCCTAATGCATGCAACATGCGTGAATGTCGACCTTTTCCGCATGCAAGATCAAGAACTTCCGTTCCACTTTTTAACTTCAAATAGTCCAGAAGGCGTTTGATAAACAATTCCGCTTCCTGATCGTCCCGATGTTTGTAAAGTGTATGGTAATAAGGTGTATTAAACCAATCGGCGAACCATTCTTTCTTCGTCATAACACAAAGATACAAATACGAGCAGTTCATGTTCAATAATGATGAGGCTGATCTAAGAAAAGTATTTTTTTTAGTGTACATTAGCGCATGTTTCCTTCCGAAGTAATTGAACAGATTCATTGTCAAGAGCAGCATGAGGAACTGCTATTTTTTAGCGGAGAGTTAAGTATTTCTGCATTAACGGCTATTGTGAATAAAGCAGATTCAGATCTCTCCAAGCGCGCCCTCACGAAAGGTATCCATAAAATGATCCTACACATACTTGTCGAGTGTTTACAAAATGTATTTAAACATGCCCCTTGTATTGATGGTCAAAAAAATGCCATTTGTGCCATATACCAAACAAATTCGAATGTAGAGTTGAAAGTGGGAAATCGTATCTCTTTTGATAAAATGGAGGAATTAACAAACAGGATTGACGTTTTG
>CANHQC010000172.1 GCA_947462695.1 Flavobacteriales bacterium
GCGATCCTCGGCTTTTTCACAGCCAAGACTAAAAAGGAAAAGAAAAACAAAAAGGTAAAATCTCATCTGTTTTTATAATTAAACGTGTAACCCAAGCCCCATTCCACATAATCAGCTCTTGCCCAGTGCGACTTCAACACAACTTGTGCATGCATGCCATTCGTAAAGTAGTACCTCATCCCTACCCTGTGGTATAAAAAATCCTCGGGCTGGTATTTATCTTTGAGGTATACTCCCATACCTAAAACAAAATGAAATTGATCTAATGGAAATAGATAACCTGTGTATAATCCGACTTGCAAAATATCCCATTGTGTTTTAGGAATTTCGGGTTTATAAGCGAAAATAGCTTGTTTAGAAATTACATCAAGCATCACTTCCATTCCCACCTTAGGCTTGAAAAATCGCCTAGCATAACCACTTAAACCGTAAACAGGATATTTTGTACCACCTGTTGGAAAAACTTCTTTCGCTGTGATCACACCGGTTAAACCATACAACCATTTTTTGTAAGGAATAGATGGATTCCGAACGAGTGTATCTTTCTTAAATGACTTCAGCGTGCGGCCATAACCAAGTGTTAAATAAGGAAGATTAACTCCTAAATTCGGCACTTTATATGCTCCATTACTAAAATGTGTCATATCTATCCCAAGGGAAATTCTGTTTTGACCAAAATAAAAATGGTTTGTGAATCCGATACATATCAACGCATTCATGTGCGTACTCATCGCGACATTTTTCGGATTATCTTCGTAATTAAACACTCTTGTTGTGTAGGCCAATCCGGAACCTAACTTGGCTAAAAACCTGTAGTTTTCCCTTTTAACAAATGGAAATTCCACAAATGCATAAGCGCCGTAAAATCGACCAAGAATTTCTTTATTTCCTACAGATCCAGCAAACAAAGTTGCTCCGAGATAAGGGAACGAGCATGTTGAATGCCAAAATTTACGCCCATTCGTTTTGATGTAAAAACTTAATTCTCCAGCAAAGGCATGTTCACGCGGTAAGTGTCCCATAACGCCTCTATGGGCAGCAAGAAACCCCATTTTTTGTCGGTATTCAAATCCAAAGCTGTTTTCACGTTGAGCAAAGACAGTGAATACGAGGCTGAATACGAATAAAAATGAGATAAATCGCATGGGACAAAAATACACAATTGCACCTTTCTGCTTAAAAAAAGTCTACTTTTGATGAAAAAAGAAATGGATCCGAGATTAGCTGCATTTGAACGTCTTCTAACTGTTATGGACGATCTCCGAACGCAATGTCCTTGGGATCAAAAACAAACACTGGAAACCCTTAGGCCACTAACAATTGAAGAAACCTACGAACTAGCAGATGCCATTACCGAAGGGAATAAGCACGAAATAGCTAAAGAAATAGGTGATCTTTTTTTACACCTAGTGTTTTATTGTAAAATTGGAAGTGAGCAGGGTGATTTTGATGTGACGTCTGTTCTCAATGGTATATGCGAAAAGTTAATACATCGCCATCCGCATATCTACGGTGATGTCGTCGCAACGACAGAGGAAGAAGTTAAAGCTAACTGGGAAAAAATAAAGTTAAAAGAAGGTAAATCATCCGTGCTGGAAGGAGTACCAAAGTCCTTGCCGTCTATCGTAAAGGCCATTCGCATTCAAGAAAAAGTGAAAGGTGTTGGATTTGATTGGGATAATGAAGGTGATGTTTGGAATAAAGTAAACGAAGAATTGCAGGAATTTCATGCGGAACAGCAAGTAAATTCCCCAAAGCGAGAGGAAGAATTTGGAGACCTACTTTTTTCATTGATTAATTACGCACGATTCGTCGGAATAAATCCTGACAATGCCTTGTCCATTACCAATTCAAAATTCATCAAACGCTTCCAATTATTGGAGGAATTCATTCTGACTGACGGAAAAGATATTTCAGTTTTAAGTCTTTCAGAAATGGATACCTATTGGGAAAAAGCAAAGCAGAAGCTTAGTCACTAGTTTTTTGTTGTTAAATCAATCAAAAATACCATTGAATCAGTTTTACTGATGTGCAATCATCACGTCAAAAGATTGTATTATCTTCGGGACTTCTAAAAACCTAGAACTGTACATTATGAAAATTCGTCTTTTCGTTCTCTTTTGCTTATTTTTTAGTGGGACACTATTTGCACAAGAATTCACTGTTCGTGGTTTTGTTTATGACAAAAGCAATGGTGAAGGAATTGCGTATGAAAAAGTGAAGTTATTGACAGCCAAAGACAGTTCATTGGTTGCAGGAGCACTGACAGATATTAATGGCTTTTATTCTATTCCGAAAGTTGATGCAGGAAACTACATTGTGAAAGTCGATAACCCAGCGTTTCAGAGCTTTACTCAGTCAATCGAAGTAAAAAAAGGCAAAGGAATTATTGATGTCAAAATATACCTCTTAAAAAGTTCGACAGTCAAAGAGTTTGAAGAAATTAAGGTTAGTGCTGAGGCCAAACAAAAGAAAAATGAAGTACAGGTTTCTCAATTAAAATTAGATAAAAAAGGTCTTGAGCGTATCCCAACAGTAGGAGCAGAAAACGATATCGTTGGTGCCTTTTCTGTGACTCCTGGAGTTGTTACAACAGGAGATCAAGGTGGACAGCTTTATGTTCGAGGTGGTACACCGATTCAAAATAAAATCTTACTTGATGGGATGACCATTTACACCCCATTTCACTCCATTGGCTTTTTCTCTGTTTTTGAAACTGAATTGGTTAAAAATGTGGATATCTACACCGGTGGATTTGATGCACGATATGGAGGACGAATTTCTTCAGTGATGGATATTTCTTACCGCGATGGTAACCGCCAAGAAATCGGTGGAAAAGTTTCCGCAAGTCCATTTCTAGCAAAAGCAGTTATAGAAGGACCTTTATCCAAACCGAAAGATGGAACTCCTAGCGCTGGATCGTATGTTTTTTCAGCGAAACACAGTTTGTTGGATTATACATCAAATACTTTATATCCGGGCATAAACGATGGCAACGGACTTCCGTTTAATTTCACCGACTTGTATGGTAAAGTAACCTTCAACAGCAAAGGTGGGTCTAAATTCAGTGCGTTCGGATTCCACAATCGGGATTCGGTTAACTACAGTGTGGCCGATCTAGATTGGAAATCGTCAGGTGGAGGAATGAATTTCTTATTGGTACCTAGTGGTTCTCCTATGATGATCAAAGGTCACGTCAATGGTAGCACCTATGAAACCACGTTTTCAGAAACTGCTGAAGAACCGCGATTTAGCAAGATTGGTGGATTTGATCTCGGATTCGATTTTACGCGATTTCTGCGTAATGAGGGTGAAATAAACTATGGATTAAACTTCAATGGGTTCAATACACAATTCGTTACCTACAATGAAGTTAAACGTAAAATAGAGGCAACGAACTTCACCACTGAACTTGGAGCCTATTTCAATTACCGCCTTGTTAGGAATCGTTGGGTTGTGCAGCCGAGTATGCGAATTCAGGTATATGCTTCACTCGGAGCTATTTCTCCTGAACCTCGTTTAGGTGCAAAATACAATGCTACTGAAAAACTGAGATTAAAATTCTCGGGAGGGCGTTTCTCTCAGAACTTTACGTCGGCCTCATCAGATAAGGACATTATCAATCTCTTCAACGGACTTCTTTCGGCACCAACCAATGTGCAAGAAAATTTTGTGAATCAATTTGGCAATGACAAAGCCATTCGAAATGGTATTCAGACCGCGTGGCATGCTATTGCGGGATTTGAATACGATTTAACCAAACACCTGATGTTGAATATCGAAGGATACTACAAATATTTCGATCGATTGAGCAACATCAATCAAAACAAAATTTACGATGACGTTTCTCAGTTTTCGAACGAACCGGATGTACTTAAAAAGGATTTCATTATTGAGGATGGTGTTTCTTATGGTGTAGATGTCTTATTAAAGTATACAAAAGACCGCCTTTTCCTCTGGGGAGTTTATTCTTACGGATATTCTACTCGCTGGGATGGCTTTATCGAATATTTCCCAGTATTTGATCGTCGCCACAACATCAACCTTGTTGGTTCCTATGCGTTTGGAAAGAAAAAGGATCTTGAGTTAAACATTCGTTGGAACTTGGGCTCTGGTTTACCATTCACGCCAACTGCAGGATTCTATCAAGGTGAGAACTTCTCTGGTGGAGTAACAACGGACTATACAACCTCAAATCCGGATGAAGTGACCACCACACTTGGGGAATTCAATAGCCAACGTTTGCCGTATTACCATCGACTTGATATTACTGTTAAGAAACAGTTTAAAATTAAAAAGAACGACGTGATGGAAATTGTTGCTGGAGTTACC
The DNA here is from genome assembly GCA_947462695.1 of Flavobacteriales bacterium. GTDB lineage: Bacteria > Bacteroidota > Bacteroidia > Flavobacteriales_D > Crocinitomicaceae > M0103. Next base: position 4,333 of record CANHQC010000172.1, read on the forward strand.
AATGTGTACAATAGAAACAATATTTTCTATGTAAACCGTGTGACTTCAGATGTGATTTACCAGTTCCCTATCCTTCCAAGTTTAGGATTGAGCTACAAATTCTAACCGTTCAAACAGTTAGTTACGCCACGCCTCAAAGGCCTTTTGTTGCATTGTATTTGGATGCGCTGTTTTGGTTATAAAATACCTGGCATAAAAGAAGCGGTTTACTTCTGGTAACTCTAGTTCAATTAATACCCCAGCACGGGCGACAGTTACATGTTTAGTTTGATTATCAAAATAACTTAACCAGCGATCACAATCTCCGTTGCACAACTGGCGATTCACTGCAATAATTTCGTCTTTTAGCATTAATCCTCCCAAATCAGCAGGTGATCCTGGATAAATACTCATGACTTGAGCACCCCGCAATCCTGGTTGGTATATGAATCCTAAACGTCCGGCAGCGTAACTCGAGACAGGTTCATGATGTAAATCCAGTCCAATACTTTCGAGTGCATCGTGCAAAACAGATTCGTAAGGAGAGGTGCCGTGAATGTATGTATCAAAAAAATCACTGAAATCAATCCCCGATGCATTTTTCAACTCAGCCAAGAAATCTTCTTCTGAAACTCCTTTGTGACGAAGCGCAAAATTGAAATACAAGCGTTTCATGACCTCATCTAATCCAACTTTATAGTTTGTCGCTTGAAGCAACATCGTATCCATGACAAATGCTAATAAACAGCCTTCA
>CANHQC010000173.1 GCA_947462695.1 Flavobacteriales bacterium
CGATCGAAAAGATTAACAGTTTAGTTCAAGGCAATCATCAAGGTGTTGTCGCAGATATCTCTCCAGTTGAGTATGGGCAAATAGAACCGTTTGTTGAGGAACTTTTAGAGAAAAATGAGAAACCATTTATTCTTGTTCTCGATCGCATAACTGATGTGCGAAACTTTGGCGCAATTGCGCGAACGGCCGCTTGTCAAGGGGTTGATGCTATTCTTATTCCAGATAAAGGGTCTGCACTGATTACTCCTGATGCCATTAAAACTTCGGCAGGAGCATTACATCATTTACCTGTTTGCAAAACAAAAAGCCTCAAAGATTCGCTTTTTTATTTACAGCAATGCGGATTGCGTGTTGTTGCCTGTACCGAAAAAGGAGCAATACCGCTTTATGAAACCAATTTACGCGGTTCAGTGGCTGTAATTTTGGGTTCTGAAGAAAATGGAATAACACAAGATCTCATAAACCTTGCTGATGTTCGCGCTAAAATTCCAATGTTTGGAGACATTAGTTCCTTAAATGTAGGTGTTGCAGCAGGTATGGTTCTTTATGAAAAAACACGCCAAGAGTTATACGGTTAATGAGGCTCGCCAAAAAACATGGCTATTTTCTAATACTCCTACTACTAGGATTAATCACAAGGGTTGTATTCCTTTCTTACCATGGTTTATCGAACGATGAATTGAGTGCATGGTACAGAACTGGATTTTCTTCATGGGATGATTTTTGGTATTTCGGGGTGACGCACGGCGATATGCATCCTGTTTTCTATCAAGCATTGCTTTGGTGTTGGGTGCGCTTGTTTGGAGATGCTGATTGGATTATTCGTGTTCCAAGTCTCTTTTTCTACATGGGAAATATGTTCCTAATCTACGGGATATGCAGAAAGTACTTTTCCGAAAAAGCGGCGTATTTACCTCTGCTCATTTACATCGGATCTTCGTTCCTCATTATTCATACAACATTAGCCAGACCATATAATTCAGGTAGTTTTTTTATTCTGTTCAGTTTTTTGGCCATTTTGGAATTGAATGAAAAAAAGGACCGTTCTTGGAAATGGATTTTCTTTCTTTCACTTGGTCTTTCCGGTGCAATGCTCTCCCATTACTTTGCATTTTTGACGGCTGGTGTGCTCGGTTTGTTAGGTCTTATAATCCTCAATTCAAAAAAGCGGTGGGACGTTGTCATTGCAGGTGCGTTGGCCTGTGTGTACTTTTTACCGCACCTTTCTGTTACTTGGCATCAATTGAACCGCGGAGGATTACAATGGTTAGCAGCGCCTTCATGGAATTGGTTAATGGATGTAGGTGTTCAATTAGTTAACAATTCTGTATGGTTAGCACTGCTATTTTTAAGTGTTATCGTCTATTCATTGATCAATAAAAGGATAAAAAGTTCTCACCCGATTGCATTCAGAATGGCCTGGTTAATTGTTTTGTTGACCTTAGTGTTTGGGTATTTAATTTCGTACCTGTTAACTCCTGTTCTTCGAGAGCTCGTGGTGTTGTTTATCTTACCTTTTCTGCTGATAGTTTTAGGACACCAGATTCAACTGAGTAAAACGGTCACTATTCTCGGCGTTTTTGTGTTGTTGCTGCATTCGTTTATGTTTGATTCTGTGCTAAAGTTTCATCATTTTGGTGATTTCAAGTTTTTAGCAGCAGATATAAATAAAATTCACGATAAAACAGGTTTTTCTTCCATTACTCATGCAACCAATACCAATAACGCAGCCTACCTGAATTACTATTTGAAAAATGATGTGAAAGAAGACATCAAGAACTGGGATGAGCCTGAAGCTGTTAACAAATTGTTCGCACGCGTTCAAAGGATTAAAACACCCTATTTTTTATATGCATTAAACAATGCGTATCATTCTGAGCAATTTATAGCGGTAATTCGGTCGCGTTACCCTGTGGTATTGAAAGATGCCTCATTTGGGAATAGTCGCTATGTGTTTTTTAAAAATTCAGATAAGCAACTTAAACCGAAAACGGTTCAACAAACGCACGTATCTGAAGAAGAGTTCTTAGCCACTTTTACATGGCCTGTCAGTAAATTTAATAGCGAAAGTTCAGTGTTTATAACTAACCATTCGATTATTGAGGGTAATGAACCTGTCTATGGTGTTGTGACGATTGAACGTGATGGAAAACAACTATTAAATGGCAATTCTCCAGTGCTTTATCAAAGCTTTGATGCCAATCAACAATTCAAAGGAAATAAAGACGTGGGTACTGCGTACTTAGGGTTTAAACTACCGTCGGCATGCCTTCCCACAGATAGCATCAAATGTTACCTTTGGAATCCAGCTCAATTGAAGGTGAGACCCGGTAAATGGACTATAGGATATCGCTAAATTGTCCTGAGTATCCAAGGTAAAATTTCTGGAAGTTCAGTCAATGAACGAATTCTTCCGCGATCTTCATCAGGGAATTGATGAGCGGGATCAAAATGTATTCCATGCATTCCTACGCGATGTGCTCCTGCCACGTCAATCTCGTAATCATCACCGATCATTACCGATTGGTGGGGATGTGCATTGGCAGATTTTAACGCATAATGAAAAATACGTTCGTCAGGTTTGTTAACACCCACATCCTCCGAACATAAAATGACATCAAAAAAATGGTGAAGTTGGCTGTTTTCAAGTTTGACAAACTGTACTTCTTTGAATCCATTGGTAATTATATGCATATTGTACCCATCATGTTGAAGTTCACGAAGTGTTTCAATTGCTCCGGGAAACAATGATGTTTGACGCGGTGAAACCTCTACATAACCATCACTCATCTGCTGTATGGTATCAGGGTCATGAACATTAAAGTTGTTAAGCGTTTTTTCAAAACGTAAATTACGCAGCACTTCTTTGGTCAGTTTTCCCAAACCGTATTCCTTCCAAAGCAATGAATTCGTTTGTTTGTAATCTTCATGAAATTCATCAAACGAAGTAATTTGTTCCTGTAAACCTAACTCATCGAATAGCTGCCGTAATGCGAGTTCAGAGTTTTTGTCGAAATCCCACAATGTCCGATCTAAGTCAAAAAAAAGATGCCTCATTATAAAAGTACATGAAGGTAAGCAAGGGCACTTGTAATAAATGCATTAATGGCCATGCCTAAAATGATCAATGGAAAGGTCTTTTTTAGTTTGCCATAGAACTTGGCGACGATAATACTTCCGACTGGAACAGACAAAAGGAAAGGTCCCCAAAAACATAAGCCATAGATACCCAATTTATGTTTAAGCTTGATGATTAACCGATTCGTTCTAGAGAATTTCTTTTTCTTTTTTAATTCAATGCCTTGCTCCCTTGCAATGCGCTCTTTTTCAGCTCTTTTTCGATGAGCGTATGAGATAAAAAATTCGCTCGCAAAATAAAAGAGTGCTGAACCGAATGTTCCTCCAGCGACAGAAGCGATGTAGGTTTCCCAGAATGGTAAGCCAAGTCCACTGCCTGTGAAAGGTGCAAACATGAATTTAAATGTTGAAAGAAAAAATACAGTCCCAATAAATCCCCACTCCATTACCTCAGATTAACATTTTTCACCATAAGCTAAATCTCCTGCATCTCCTAATCCTGGTACAATGTAGGATTGAGCCGTCAGTTCTTTATCGATTGCTCCAACCCAAAACTCTGTAGTTTCAGGAAGATGACGCTTGACAAATTCAAGCGCGTCCGGAGTAGCAATGGCCGATGCTATGATTATTTTAGATGGTGTGCCTTGTCGTAGTAACGCCTTGTAAACCATGACCATTGAATTTCCTGTAGCAAGCATAGGATCACTGATGATAACGATCCGTTTGTCTAATTTTGGTGACGCCAAGTATTCCACATGTATTTCAAAATCTTCATGAGAGGTGTGTTTTCGATAGGCAGAAACAAATGCACTTTCCGCTCGATCGAAATAATTGAGCATCCCATTGTGCATGGCTAAACCTGCGCGAAGTATGGTCGCTAATACAGGTTGTTCAATTAACTCATCCACTTCAGCAATACCAAGTGGTGTCGTTACTTCTCTTTTCGTGTAATTAAGTGTTTTGGAAATTTCGTAGGCCATTATTTCGGACATACGCTCCATATTTTTTCTGAATCGAATGGGATCTTTTTGAATCTCGAGATCCCGTATTTCACTTAAAAATCTCGAAAACAATGAAGGTTGATTGGATAAATTATGCACCATAACGAAGGCTTTTTGATAAAGTTAGTTGTTTTCTTAAACATTACCGATGTGCTGTATGTAATTACTTTAATTAATGAGTTGAATTGCACCTTTTCACCTGTAATTTTAGGTAAATTTGCACGGAATGTCTGAAAAAGCATCGATAAATTTTAGCGTCTTTAGACGCTTGTTAAAACACGTTACTCCGTACAAAAAGTTGTTCGCAGGTGCTGTTGTTTGTACGCTTTTGTTGGCCATTATCGGACCTTCAAGGCCCGTGATTATTGGTCAAATGGTTGACCGTTTCATCGTAAAAGATCAAAACAAGGAAGCCCTGCTTTTATGGACATTTGGTGTTATCGTACTTTTAGTATTGGAAGGACTCATCCAATTTATAAATTCATATTTGTCCAATTTGTTAGCTCAGTCTGTCATAAGAGACATTAGAAAGCAAATATTTGGGCATTTGTTATCATTCAGGACCAGGTATTTTGACAAAACTCCCTTGGGTGCCTTGGTTACCCGAGTAGTTTCGGATCTAGAGGCAATTACAGAGGTTTTTTCATCCGGTTTAATGGATATTGCGGGAGATTTACTCGCGTTGATAACGATTCTTGTATTGATGTTTTCAATGAATTGGGAACTATCGATTATGACCATAATTCCAATTCCACTGCTCATTTTTGCGACACGCATTTTTGCCAGAGCCATGCGGAATTCTTTTCAGCAAGAGCGATTGCAAGTTACACGCTTGAACACATTTGTACAAGAGCGATTAACCGGGATGTCAATTGTTCAGCTATTTAATCGACAGGAAAAGGAATTTGAACATTTTTCAGAAATCAACAAAGCGCATCGGCAAGCTCATGTGAACGCCGTTTGGGCGAACTCCATATTTTTTCC
>CANHQC010000174.1 GCA_947462695.1 Flavobacteriales bacterium
AGATAGAGGATCACGTTAATGATCAATAAATTTTTGGTTACCGGTGGTGTATTTGACAATAGTCCCATGTTAAAAAAATCGAGTTAAATCTGTAAAAGAAATGTTACTAAGTATTGTTTTGCCATCGGGTGTTAATCCCGGTTCTTTTGCTGCGAGCAAGGCTGTAAGCAGTTCTTCAGCTTCTATTTGAGACGAAACCTTTCCTTTTTGTTTACTTTCTGAACGAGAAAGCTCCAGAACAACATGGTGGGCTACATCACTTTTTTCAACCTTGGTAAAGGTTATTTTATCAAAGATTTGTTCAATACATTCGTGAATTGATTCCGCATGCAAAAGTGATGGAACCGCACTTATAACGATATTATTTTCATCAAAATGTGTTACAAAACCTAACCTATTTAAAAGAACTTCATTCACCAGCCACTCTTCTTTTTCAGCAGCAGAACAGGCGCGTTCAAATGGAAAAAGTAATGCTTGAGAGGCTACTGGCGAATGTAAAAAATGGTGCATGAGTTGATCGTACGTCACGCGCAAATATGCCCGAATAGAATGTACAATTAAGAGTTCATTGTTTACATATCCAGCAAAAAAAGGAGAGTCAAGCAGCAGCACTCCACTTACATTGAGATCAAGATCGGGCTCATTGGACAACAATACTGTTTGGTTTTCTTCCTCTTCTTTTACCTGATAGAAGGACTGCCAATCTGCCGAGTCGGGCTGCTTTTTACCAAAACCTTCTGCTTGAATAGCTGGAGTAAATGACTTATCACGATTCGACGCCGTACCTTTCGCTCCGTATGATCTAAATGGATTAAAATCAGGATCTACTGATATAACAGGTTCTGTTGCTGGGAGATTTTTAAAGGAGTGGGGCAAGTCGAAACCAGTTTCTTGTTCAAAATCTAGGGTAGGCGCAATATTATATTTGCCCAACGCTTGACGAATACTACTTACCAGAATAGCATAAATAGATCTGTCTTCTTCAAACTTGATTTCGGTCTTTGTTGGATGGACATTGACGTCAATTCGTTTTGGATCAACTGTGAAATAAAGAAAATAACTCGGGTGATGTTTGGCTGGCAAAAGTCCTTCAAAAGCCCTAACGATAGCATGGTTGAAATAACTGTCCTTAAAAAACCGGTTATTTACAAATAAAAACTGTTGTCCCCTTGTTTTTCTTGCTGCTTCTGGTTTACCAACAAAACCATGAACACTGACAATGGCCGTTTCTTCCTCAATTGGTACAAGTTTATCGTTGCTTGATTTACCGATTACATCAACAATTCGTTTGCGCAGCACCTGGGAAGGCAGCTCGTGTACCTCTTGATTATTGTGTGTAAGTGCGAAATGAATGTCAGGATGAGCCAATGCGACACGTTCAAATTCATCTACGATGTGGTTCCATTCAATGGCATCAGATTTAAGAAAATTTCGGCGCGCAGGTACGTTAAAGAACAAGTTTTTAATCTCGAAAGTGGTGCCAATGGGAGCTACACAAGGTTCATTCCGACGAATTTGACTTCCCTCCATTTCAATTTCTTGACCAATATCCGCATTTAGATGCCTCGTACGAAGTGTGACATGCGCAATAGCAGCAATAGAGGCCAGTGCCTCGCCCCTAAAACCTTTCGTCGTGAGCGCATACAAATCGTCGGCCGATTGGATTTTGCTGGTTGCATGTCTGTCAAAGCATTTCAGTGCATCCTCAGGAATCATACCTGTTCCGTTATCGGTCACTTGAATCATGGTCTTCCCAGCATCTTTAATCACCACCTGTATTTTGGAAGAACCCGCATCAATGGCATTCTCCATTAATTCTTTCACGACAGATGCCGGCCGCTGAATGACTTCACCTGCAGCAATTTGGTTAGCGATGTGATCTGGAAGAAGTTGAATGATTCCGCTCATTGCAATAAAAAATAAAGAAGTCTATTTTCTTCGTTTTCTTTAATAAACAAAAATAGAATTTTAAACTTGGTTTTTACCTTCAAATGTTCTTTTATTCCCTCGCAGAAGACCAAATACTTAAGGATTTATTTGTTAATTAAGTGGCAGTTTTTAATTAACTTAAACCTTCTACGTAACTTAGCATCATGAATAAAAGTCGGTTTTTTATCCTTTCATTGATTCCTTGTTTCGTTTTGTTATTACCCATGTTGTTGTCTCTGACAAAGAAATCAACTGGAATCAAGTCGTCAAATTCATCAGTCTCGAAGGACGAATGGGTAAATAACCAACTTAAATCCATGAGTTTACGGGAGAAAATTGGGCAGTTTTTTATGGTCTCAGCACACCCGAATAAAGGACAGAAAAATGAAAATGACGTCCAGGAGTTGATTCAAGATTTTCATGTTGGTGGGGTTATCTTTTTTCAAAGCGACAAAAAGACACTTAAAAAAGAAATTTCAGTTTATCAATCCAAAGCTAAGGTTCCTTTATTTATTGGGCTTGATGCCGAATGGGGATCAACAATGCGCTTATTCGATGGGGATCGTTTTCCATACGCATATACATTAGGCGCTGCAGATGATGCTGTTTTATCTCAGAAAATTGCGTCTATGATGGCTCAAGAATGCCGTGAAATGGGGATCCACATGAATTTCTCTCCTGTCGCTGATGTAAACTCTAATGCTACCAACCCTGTAATTGGCTTCCGTTCGTTCGGCGAAAACCCTAAAAAAGTTAGTGCTCAAGTTCGTTCATTTGTTAAGGGACTGCAGGAAAATGGTGTAATGGCATGTATAAAACATTTTCCAGGCCATGGCAATACTTCAGTTGATAGCCATCTTGATCTTCCCGTTTTAAATCAATCAGTTAAAGAATTGAAAAACATTGATTTACTGCCTTTTATTGAAGGTATTGGATCAGGTGCTTCAAGTCTCATGTTAGGCCATATGTCTGTGCCTTCTCTCGATCCAAGTAATCTTCCAACTAGCTTGTCAGAAAAAGTAATTCGCGATTTACTTCAAAATGAACTTAGCTTTAAAGGCTTGGTTATTTCAGATGCATTGAACATGAAGGCAGTTGCTGATCGCTATGGGAAATCAGAGGTGGCTTGGCTGGCATTTCGCGCGGGTTGTGATGTTTTATTATGTCCAGAAGATGTGAAGGGCTCAGTCAATCTTATCGAACGAAAGGTGGCATCTGGTGAATATCCTGTAAATGAATTGAATGCACGATGCAGGAAAATTTTAGAAGCAAAATACGACTTCGTTATTGCACCTCAGAAGTCAAAAATCTATTCAAAAGAAGAAATTGATTATGCCAATTATGAAGTGTATGAAAAAGCAATAACTGTCTTAAAAAACGATAACAATACGCTGCCAATTGGTAAAGCGGATAAGAAAATTGCACGAATTTCAATTGGATTGCACACTGCCCATTTTAGGGATGCGTTAGAACTTTTTTCTGATATCACCCATTTTCATTTTTTCACTATTGAAGAGGCGCTTTCGAGATGGCCAAAAGAAATTGAAAAATTTGATCAGCTGATTTTAAGTTTTCATTCCTCAACCGTAAGAACAAAAAATAACTTTGGTTTTGGTAAAGACTGGACAGAAGTGGTTAAGCGCATTCCAAAATCCGTATCAACTACTCTTGTCATTTTTGGCAATCCTCTTGTGCTTCAAAAGAATGAGGGTTCATTGGATCATGTGGATGCCGTAATTTCTGCATACGAGAATAACGGCATGGTACAGGACAGGGTTGCTCAACTTATTTTTGGATCAATTCCTGCGATTGGGAAATTGCCGTTTGAGATTCCAGGAGCTTATCCGATTGGCTCAGGACTAACCACGAAAACCAATGGACGTTTGAAGTTTACGCTGCCTGAAGAAGTAGGTATCTCAAGTCAATCACTGGAGAAAATCGATGCGATTGCAAAGAATGGGATCGAAAAAGGTGCTTATCCAGGCTGTCAAGTAGTGGTCGCTTTGGAAGGAAAGGTTATCTATCGAAAAAGCTTTGGAAAACATACGTATGAAGGTAATGATTCCGTTTCAAATTCTGATGTTTATGACATAGCCTCCATATCAAAAATTGCGGGATCAACGATTGGACTTATGCGTTTGCAGACCCTTGGAAAATTCAATTTAGATAAAACATTGGGAACGTACTTGCCGAATCTTGTTGCTACCTATCCACATGAAAACTTCACGTTGCGTGAAATGATGGCTCATCAAGCAGGATTGCCGGCATGGATTCCATTTTACAAACGTACATTGAAGAATAACCAACTGAATTCCAGCATCTATTCTACTGAAAAGAAAGGTGGATTTGACGTTCAAGTTGCGCAGGACATATGGATGAAAAGCAGCTACATCGATTCCATTTACAAACAGATCTTAACAGCAAGTCTCGGTACAAAAAAATACGAATACAGCGATCTTGGTTATTACTTCGTGAAGTTGATAATCGAAAAATTAGCGAGTTCAGCATTTGATCAATTTTTAATGGACGAAGTATATAAACCACTGGGGTTGAACTCTATGCGCTATCAACCGTTGAAACATTTTCCTGTACAGCGAATCATTCCAACTGAAAATGATCAAGTTTTCAGAAAGCAACTTGTCCATGGACATGTGCACGATCCCGGAGCAGCAATGCTAGGTGGAATTGGAGGTCATGCTGGATTATTTTCGAATGCCACAGATCTCGCTGCACTTATGCAGATGTTATTAAATAAAGGTATGTATGCTGGAGAACGCATCATCGATCCAAGTGTTGTTGAGGAATATACAAAAGCGCAATTTCCTGGAAATAGGAGAGGGGCAGGATTTGATCGTCCGAATGCGAGTGGAGGAGGCACGTGCCATCCTTTGGCTTCTCCTCAAAGCTTTGGCCATTCCGGATTTACAGGTACGCTGGCATGGGCCGACCCTACAACTGGAATAAACTATGTATTTTTATCTAACCGGGTGTGTCCTAGTCAGGACAATTGGAAATTGCGTGACATGAATATTCGAACAGAAATTCAACGCGTTATTTACGAAGCGGTTAAGTCACGAAAACAATAAGCGTATGCGCATTG
>CANHQC010000175.1 GCA_947462695.1 Flavobacteriales bacterium
AAAACAGAATGGATGGTGTTATTCCCGGTACTTTTTATAGCAACAATTGAAGGTTTTCAGCGCATTAAACGAAAAGCAAATCAATTGACTTTTGGAATTGTATTTTTATCCCTTTTCTCGTTAGAAGTAGCCTATATGTTAGCTGTCTTCAATCAACGAAAAGAAAATGCAGACAAAGAACTATTTGCGGATCAACTTTCAACAGAGCAGGACATTGTAACAGAAGTAGAATATGCTTCAATTGCCACAAAAATTCAAGAAGACCAACTTATCCAACGGTTAATATCATCTCCTTTTAATATTAGTTATTCTGACATTGAGGACGGACTCGATCGTCGCATCTTTAGTCGGTATTGGGAACGTTATGACCTGAATTTTTTCTTATTTGATTCAGATGGAAAATCCATCATTCTAGGCTCGGAAGGTCAAAAAGAATCGTATGAGACATTGAATAAATTAATTCGTGAGCATGGCGTACGATCTGAAATAGATTCGAACATTTACTTTATTTCAGATTTCACCGAACAATTAAGTTACGTCATTCATCAACCGATTAAAGGGAAAAATGGCGAAAAGGCACAATTATTTTGCACCTTAAAATCGAAGAAAATCCCAGAAGAAATAGGTTTTCCAAGACTACTTATCTCTTCACAATCACAAGTGCTCGCAAGTCTATCCCATTTTTCATTAGCGAAATACCACGACAACCGCTTGATGAGTCGCTACGGTGAATTCACATACTCCTCCACCGCATTTCCGTATACGCAATCAGCGATAAAAAGCCATTCCACTTTATTTTGGGACGGTTATTCGCATTACATAGTCCGTAAATCAAATCGAGATCTATTAGTTCTGTCTACAAAAGCATTTAACTGGAAAGATAGCCTAACCTCCTTCTCCTATATCTTCAGTTTCTATGGATTACTATTTCTGCCCTTTCTACTCCAATTCAGATCTATAAGTCTGGTTAATCGATCGTTAAATTTATCCGTCAAAATTCAATTGTTACTCATTGGATTAGTCTTCATGTCACTCCTCGCATTTACCTGGGGAAGTGGGATTTTTGTTCAAAAGCAGTACACTGCATTATCAAGTGAGTTAATTCAAGAAAAACTTGAGTCAATTGAACTGGAATTGGGCAGTTCGCTTGGAAAAGAAAAATTCCTTTCGGCCGCTGATAAAGGAAATTTCATAGAGGCTAAACTGAAACGATCTTCTAAGATATTCAAAACGGATATCAACTTTTATGACCCAAGCGGATTTCTGGTGGCGACTTCACGTCCACGTGTTTTTAATAGTGGTTTGTTGGGTGAACAAATGAATCCAGAATCCATGACCGCATTTAAAATTGGTAACAAGAGCAGCTTTTCACATACCGAGAAAATTGGAAAACTCTCTTTTGTGTCATCTTACCTTCCCTTTTATTCAACTGATGGGTTTCTTTTAGGGTATCTCAACTTGCAGCAATTCGGGCAACAACAAGAATCAGAGCAACAATTGCAACAATTTCTACTTTCAATTATCCACATTTTTTTAGTGCTTCTAGCCATTTCAATCATCATTGCCTTGTTCATTTCCAATTGGTTAACTTCCCCACTTCGCATGCTTCAGCGAAATTTTGCCTCTGTGCGTTTAGGCCAGACTAATCAGCGGATAGTTTACCTTCAGGAGGATGAGATCGGAGCATTGGTAAAGAACTACAATAAAAAACTAGATGAATTAGAGGAAGCAGCACGTCAACTGACAATAAGTGAACGTGAATCTGCTTGGCGAGATGTAGCGAAACAAGTGGCACACGAGATTAAAAACCCGTTAACACCAATGAAATTGAGTGTTCAGCACTTACTCAGGACATTTAATCCTGAAAAAGAAGACTCAAAAGAACGTTTGATCCGCGTATTGGAATCGTTAATAGAACAAATTGATGCGTTAAGTCACATTGCAGATGAATTCTCCAACTTCGCAAAAATGCCTCCACCTGACTTTGCCGAAATGGATTTGTTGCCAGTCATACAAAATGTCATGGCCATTTATCAGCAAGAAACAAACGCAACAATAGAACTAGATACCGATTTAAAAGAGACGCATGTTTTGGCAGATCGTGAACAAATGGTGCGTGTATTCAATAATCTCGTTAAGAATGCGATTCAAGCTATACCATCAGATAAAAATGGAGAAATCCGAATTCGCATAGATGCTGAAAAGGAAAATTATAAAATCAGGATCTCTGACAATGGAATGGGAATGGAACAAAGTCAACTCAACCGAATTTTTGTCCCTTATTTTACGACTAAATCGAATGGAAGTGGACTCGGTCTAGCTATGGTAAAACAGATTATTGAAAACCATAACGGCACGATTACAGCAGAAAGTGCGATTGGTACAGGATCTTGTTTTCATCTCCTTATTCCACAAAAAAACCGGACTACTTAATAGCAATCCGGTCGATTTGAGAAAACAATTTTTGCCACGTCTGACAAATTGGAAAGTGTAAAAGGTATTTAGTTGAAAAGGAAGTAAATTATAAGCAGTAAGTCAATCGTTACGGCCAAAATAGTGGCGATCAATGTAACACGCATTGGAGCAACTGCAATCAGCAAACTGAGTGTTAGCATAGAAGGCAAAACAACGGCAATCAACGAAAGTGTATGGTTTATTGCTCCGAACCCAATCGCAATCCCCCCCAAACACCCGACAGCTGTTAAGATGACGAATATCAGTCCGAATCGATTAAATTCAGCCGTTTTGATGAGATGATCCATTTTAGTTTCTGAAGTTAACTTGTTCGTTTCCATAGCGTTTGTATTAAATTTCTTACAAGACAAATATCTCAATCAGTTTAGACCAAATCAATGAGGTGGGTTGGTTAAAAAAATGATAATTATCAGCTATTTCGCAAGTACGTCTCAAGAAAAGTCAAGCAGCTAGTCTTTCCTTTAATGTCTTATTTGTACTTTTAGGCTAAACTATGATGAACCATGAAAAAACTAGTTATTGTTCTATTTGCAAGTCTATGTACACTCACGTATTCTTCAGCGCAAACAGTTAAAGAAATCATTTATCCTGTCGCATTCACAGCTGAATTCCCTACGTCGACTATGGGTATTCCCCAAATTCAGGCAACAAACTACCAACTCATTGAACTGAATACGGAAGTATTAAAGCAGTCCTTAACTGGAATAACGTACCGAGAAGGTACCGTTGATGGATTCATTGGTAAGATGTTATTTCCGCACACAGATGGAACGTTTAAAGAATATACCATCAAGCGAAACAAGACCTTGCACCCAAAATTAAATGAACAATTCCCTGAAATAATTACCCTTGATTGTTATGCAACCGATGGCTCAGGAGCATTCGGAAAATGGGACATCACACCAAAAGGACTGCATGCGATGATCTTCGTGCCTGGAGAATCGACAATTTTTATTGATCCAATTATAGATGGAAATAATTCATTGCACATCATTTACCGTAAAAAGGATTTCACAACGAGTAAGTTACGTGCTTGTGATGTTGTTGAACCACTCAAACAAGTCAATTCAACTGGACCATCAGTAAAATCAATGTTCGGAACATGTGATTTACGAACATACCGTATAGCCGTTGCGGCAACAGGTGAATATACCACGTTTCACGGTGGCACCGTAGCACTTGCACAAGCAGCACAAGCAACAACAATGAATCGCGTAAACGGCGTCTACGAAAAAGACATTGCCATAACGACAGTAATTGTACCAACAAATAGTTCAATTATTTATACCAATGCCGCAACCGATCCTTATACCAATGGAACTCCAGGTACCATGATCAACCAAAATCAAACAACGTGTGACAACCTCATAGGTAGTGCCAATTACGATGTCGGTCATGTATTTGGAACGAACAGTGGCGGGTTAGCCGGACTTGGGGTTGTTTGTACCGGAAGTCAAAAAGCACGTGGTGTGACAGGAAGTGGAGCACCAATTGGCGATCCGTTTGATATTGATTATGTGGCTCATGAATTAGGACATCAATTTGGTGGGAACCACACGCAAAACAACAATTGCAATAGCGTATCCGCGGCAAGAAGAGAGCCAGGAAGCGCGAGTACAATTATGGGGTATGCCGGAATTTGTGCACCAAATGTGCAAAACAACAGCGACGATTATTTTCATGGGTACAATCTGGGTGAAATAAGTGCTGAAATATTAAGTACAGGTCACCAATGTGAAGTAATTACTGCCCTTAACAATACACCGCCGACCATAAGCGGCACAAATGGAAACATCTCTGTTCCAAAAAGCACTCCTTTTGTCTTGACAGCAACAGCTACCGATCCGGATGGCGATGTGCTCAGTTACTTATGGGAACAAATGGACAATGAAGCAAGCACGCAGCCACCCGTGGCTACAGCAACTGGCGGTCCAAATTTTAGAAGTTTCGACCCAACTACCAGCCCATCGCGCTATTTCCCTAGTTTAGCTTCCCTAGCAAGTAATGGCCCTTTTACGTGGGAGGTTCTTCCTTCTGTTGCGCGGACAATGGACTTTCGATTAACGGTACGCGACAATCATGCTATCGGTTCGTGCAATGACTTCACAGATGTTACTGTTAGTACAGTAGCTGCAGCCGGACCATTTGTGGTAAGTTATCCTACTGCAACTGGTATTACTTGGGGTTCTGGATCCACACAAACAGTTACTTGGGATGTAGCCAATACAACTGCATCTCCAATCAATTGTGCAAATGTGAGTATTCGATTATCATTAGATGGAGGCGTTAGTTATCCGATTATACTTATTGCCTCTACACCAAATGATGGAAGTCAGGTAATTACTGTACCGAATGCATCATCAACAACTGCGCGAATTATGGTGCTATCAAGTGCTGAAACTTTTTTCGACATTTCAAATAACAACTTTGCCATTACATGTACCAATCCTGTATCGCCAACCTTCAGTCCTGCAGCAACAGTTTGTCAAGGATCGACAACAAATCCATTGCCATTAACATCCACCAATTCAATAAGTGGAACAT
>CANHQC010000176.1 GCA_947462695.1 Flavobacteriales bacterium
AGGCCCTAGGTATTGTCCGTTTGTGGCAGAAACCTATATAAAAACGAAAAGCCCTCTATTGAGGGCCTTCCGTTATGAAACAACAAAAGTCGATTATATATTACCGAATGACTATTCGTTCGGTCGATGGATTTCCTAATTTATCGGTAGTCATTAATGTGTATACACCTGGAAGTAAATCTACTTCTTGTATGGTGCCTTCAAATGCATCTTTTGTTTGATGAACAATAACTCCCATGTCATTCATGATCATTGCTGATTTGGTTTCCACGTTTGAGCGAAGACTGATGTGTCCGTTACTCGGATTTGGGAATACCGTCATCGCACTTGAAGTTGTGTTGAGTTGTGTATTTGCAATGTAGCCACTGGTTAGAAATGGATTTTGTACATTTTGTTCAACTTCGAAACGTTGACTTGTTATACAACCATTACCCTGGGTTATAATTACTTTGTATGATCCAACAGCTAATCCCGTTTGATCTTCTTGACCGTTCACTGGAGTTGTACCTCCATAATTTTGCCACTCGAATGTCAAGGGTACATTTGGAACGGTTAAATCTATAGCGCCATTGTTGGTACCGTTAAACGACACATTGGTAACTACAGAACTGAATGCTAGAGCTTGCGGCTGTGTTAATTGAGCAAAACCAGTCACAGTATTGCCATTTGCATCTTGCACTACGTAGTCGTAATTTCCGGCTGAAAGATTAGAAAGTACAAGTTGAGAACCTTTTAATGGAGCTCCGTTTAAGGAAAACGGCATTGTTCCTCCGGTTATCGTAACTACAATTTCACCATTGGTGTAACCGTAACAAGTAGGATTTGTCGCTGTAATTTGAACTCCTACTGCTTGTTGAGCAAAAACAGGACTTATCCCCATTGTGAATGCTACTGTAAGCGTTTTAATAAAAGATGATGTTTTCATTTCGTTTTTTCAATTGGTTAAGCCAAAGTTGCGCGAGTTTCAACGAACCGCCAATCTTTTTAAATGAATCGTCAATAAAATCAACTCTTTTACGGGGGTTCTTCTACGTAATTTTACTTGAATTCGGGCAGTTATCGATAATTATCGACTATCCCAGAAAGGAAGAAAGCGCGTCAATGCACAAAGAAGGGATACCAATTAATCCACTATCATGTCGTAAAGTAGACGCATGTCCCCCTTTATAATTAAGGCACTTTCCAACTTGAAGTTCACCACACAATTGACCAAACAAATCTTTTTCTGGCCGTATTGTTAAGACATCAATATTTGAAGGGGGATCATCAAAAACGGAATAACTCACCGAGGGCATTCCGGATAATTCAAGCTGGGTACTAATTGCTTCCAAAGATTCATTTCGTTTGGTTGTCATCTCGCCAATTATTTTCATTGGTTGAAGCAACGGTGAATCCAACGCAACTTTTCTTACGGCTGGATGAATGCAGGAAACAAACCATGCACCAATAGCGCCATGTGAGGCGGCAACGATATCAACGGTATTTATGTCAAGTGAACGCGTGCAATATTCTATAATCTCCCAAAGTAAAATTAATTCCCACCTACCTGCCGTCACGAGTTTTTGTCCAGCGGGGTTTAATGCTCCTATTTCAACAACAATATAATGTCCATTCGCATGCGTATTTTCCAGACACCGTATTAGTTCGTAAGCCGCTGCTCTTGTGGCTCTAAATCCTGGTATAATCAATATGGCCTCTCCATTGGTATTCGATCCAAACACCTCCAATTCACAAAATGTCGTAGAATGGATGGAGGTGAGCGAAATGAGTTTGCTACTTAGTTCGGGACGATTAAGGACTCTTGGAACAGGCAAAGGGTTGTGGCAGAAAATATCGGTTACCTTATGTTTTTCTGGCTGATTAAATATATCGCGCCAGTGTCGGTATTCCACTACTTCAAGTGTGGGAAGTGGCAGCTTCTTATCTGATGGAAAAAGTTCTTTTAATCGCTTACCCATACCGACAGGTCTGATTTCGCTCACAAATTCTTCCCAGTCAATCGGGTCGTTTTGGTAATCAAACAACCACGCTGATGTCGGCCCAAGAAGACCTTCTGTTAAATCTGTATCAAACAAATCTGACCAGGATTTTTTGGCTATTCGTTGAATTAATGGATGGTTGCCTAGTGAATCGAGAAGTTCACTTTGATTGGTTCGCGCATCCCAACTGTATATGATTTCATTTGCGGCTTGTGCTGTTGAAACCTTACAGAAGAAAAACCCATCTGATTCTTCCTTATCCAGCGGGAACCAATCCCACCATTCTTTTATAAAAACCCATTTATCATGAGACAAATCGGGCGTATCTAAGTCTTTTTTAGTTAAAACAGAGGGTTCTGATTTGGGATTAGTTACGC
The DNA here is from genome assembly GCA_947462695.1 of Flavobacteriales bacterium. Classification (GTDB taxonomy): domain Bacteria; phylum Bacteroidota; class Bacteroidia; order Flavobacteriales_D; family Crocinitomicaceae; genus M0103. Next base: position 2,357 of record CANHQC010000176.1, read on the forward strand.
GTGAATTGATGTAGTCAATGTAACTTTCCCAAGTGCCTGTTTTTGCTACTTGACTAAATTCGCTTTGATGAATTTTTGGCCCTGCATCGATCAGCAACCATTGGTTACCATTCCAGACAATATTCTTTGCTGACAGATCCAACAACAATCCATAATTTTTTTCCAGGTCACAACAAAATAAAAGGCACTTTTCAAGTTCAGCGCGTTGTTCATCTGTTTCTTCTCCCTTAAACAAAATCGCTTGTAGGGTTGGGTATGTGCAATAGGATTTTAAAAGGTGTTCATTATTGGATTGAAGAATTGGGACAACACCAAGAGCACCCCGAATGCGCAACATCAAATCCGTAACTTCTTTTTCCAACCTCAATGCTTCGCTGAAAAACGTGCTTCTTGACCTTGAGCGTTTCAAGGCAAAGGACCCCCCGCTTTCCATGTCTTCAACTTTATAAACAACGCTGATTAAACCAGAACCTAAAACTTGTTTTACTTTAAGGTAGCGATGATCTAGCCGGAATATAGCATCAACCTCTAGTTCAACTGTTCGAGCGATTAACCGTTTTTTAAAAAACGCACTTTTTTGAATTCCGCTAAGAACTTGAAGTTGAAGAGGGTGTAATAGAAGTGAAAAGTTACTCACGTCAAGATGATTCAGGCTGCTTAAATTCCTTCGGCAACACCAAAAACCATGGTGATTTCCTCCCGCCCCTTAGGATTACCCATTATTACGGCATAATCTCCAACGTCAAGTTGATGATCATTTGTTGGGTTTTTAATTAGGTTGTAAGAGCGATTATTCAATTTACTTATTCCAACCAAAATTACATTGTACTCTTGTTTGAGTTTTAAGAATAAATCCAACCCTTTTTGGTTAATGAAAGGATTCGATGCGACAACCTTAAACTGCATCATTCCCATTTCATCATCTGAAACTGCCGAACTCATTAGACTCTCGGTAATTTTTGCAACCTCTGGCTCAAAAACATAACTCGCGATCAACTTTGAAGCCACTTCGTTTTTAGAAAGGGTAAAAGTTACCCCAAGGGATTGAAAAGTTGATTTTAACGAGGGGTTATTTAATGAAATAACATAACACAAATCTGGGTAACTGTTTTTCAAAGAAATGAGTTGAACCAAGTTTTCAGTATCATCCTCAAAATTGAGTAAAACCGTATTCGATGCGCTAATGTTCGTGTTTTTCATCATGCTTTCATCGACATAATCACTATGAAGAACAAATACATTCTTTTCGTTGTAATGGCTGTAGATAAAATCTACATCTGATTTGTTTCGAGTAACAACTACAGCTTTCTGATCGGCATTAACTATTTCCGATAGAATTTGTTCAGAGAAGGAATTCCAATTAATAATGACCACATGCCCTTCGAATTTAGTTCCAAAATACCCTAATTTTTTGTTCTCCATAAACGCATAAATTTTACTCGAAATTTGACTAATAACAAAACCTAAAATACCCACACTACCCAACACAAAGAAAAGTGAGATTAATCGCCCAACATCAGAAACAGGAAAACGATCACCATAACCGATTGTGGTTAATGTAATAACAGAATACCAAAGCGCGTCTCCAAATGACTGAATGTTAGAGTTCTTGTCCTGAACCTCAACAGCATATAAGAATCCAACTACAATTAAGTAAATACCAATCGCTAAAAGGAAGTAAAGGGTATTGCGGACAGAACGATTCATGTTTTGCGAACAGTGATTGTTTTAAGTGGTTATTGATTTCAAAAGTAAAAAAATTATTTAAACAGTTACGTTTAATTAGTCACCTCTAAAAATCACCCGCATCACACTACCTGCAAAACAAATTTAACCAGTTGATTTTATTAAATTTGATGGAATAATTAATATGTAAAAGCAATGAGTTTTTTTAAAAAGATGATGGCAACCGTAGGTATTGGTGCCGCGAAAGTTGATACAGTTTTAAACGGAATGGTTTCTTCACCTGGCGGAATACTTGAAGGCGTTGTGCACGTAAAAGGAGGAAATGTGGACCAGGATGTTGAGGACATCACCATCGCATTAATGGTAGATGTCAAAAAAGAAATAAACGACACGGCGATTTATCAACCAATGGAAATTGCGAAGTATAAAGTTGCTGGTCGATTTAAAATTAACGCAGGTGAATCGCTGCAATTCCCATTTTCAGTGCAGGTCCCTCTTGAAGTACCAATAACCGTTCTTGGACAATACAAGTTGGGAAATATCAAGTTGTACGTCAAGACTCTTCTCGATATTGATAACGCCTTAGATAAGGCAGATAAAGATTACTTGGAAATCCGCCCAATGCCTAACATGGAGAAATTTTTACATGCGCTTCTTCAACTTGGATTTCAATTCCATAAAGCCGATGTAGAATATGGCCGTATTCCAGGAAGCAACTATTCCTTCTTTGAAGAAATCGAGTTTTATGGTGGACACAGTCAATTCTCAAGGATTAAAGAATTAGAAGTGACCTTTATTGCGAAGGCTGATGGGGTACACGTGGTACTTGAAATGGATAAACGTGGTCTTTTTGGAAGCCGCGAAAAGTACCGCACGATTTTCTTGCCTAACGATGATTCGCACATTAATTATATTGCTGAACTTCAAAATGTACTTGGTTCGGTGTAAAAATTAAATAA
>CANHQC010000177.1 GCA_947462695.1 Flavobacteriales bacterium
AATCAAATGCAACGCGCAGCCTATTCTATTCCGTCGAACATCAGCGAAGGATGCGGAAGAAAATCGGATAAAGATTTCAATCGCTTTTTACAAATTGCACTTGGATCTGCACACGAATTAGAGTATTTTATTTTGCTGTCAAAAGACCTGAATTTTATTGACGATGAAATATATATTCTTTTGAATGAAAAAATCAACATGATTAAAAAACGAATCTATACCCTAAGCATAAAATTGAATACCTAAAGCCTACCGCCTAAAGCTTACAGCCTAAAGCTTACAGCCTAAAGCCTACCGCTTAAAGCCTAATCCCCACTGCCAAATAAGACGATAAATCCAACAAAAAATCCACATCCTCTTCCAACTTATTCCCAACGACAACCACATTCGCGCCAGCCTCATGAGCAGAACGAATGCCATCAATTGTCCGAATGCCTCCGCCAACGATTAACGGTAACCCAATAGAACGAATTGAAGCAATCATTTCAACAGGAACAGGATCTTTCGCCCCACTTCCCGCATCCAAATAAATAAGTTGAAATCCAAGTTGCTTACCTGCAAGTGCAGTCGAGTAGGCAATGGCTGTTTGATCTTGCGGAATCGGTTGCGTTTGACTCACATAGGCCACTGAACTTTTGGTACCACCATCTATAAGTAAATAGGCCGTTGGAAAAATAGGTATCTGAAGTGCTTCAATTTGTAATGCAGCCTTCACGTGTTGTCCAATTAAATATTCTGGATTGCGACCAGAAAGCAAACTTAAATAAAGTAATCCATCGACCTCTTTGCTCAATTGTTCTGAAGATCCTGGAAAGATGTATAATGGCAGTTCAGTATGAGCGCGAATAACCTCAACTGCTTCACTGAATTGGGTCGATGAAACCGTACTTCCTCCAATAAAAAAACAACTGACTTTGGCAAATGACGCACGCTTTACGAATTCAATGAGTTTTTCTTTGTTTACAACCTTTTCCGGATCAATAAGGACAGCGACACTTTTATCGCTTGAAAAAATTTCAGGAAGTGTATGGTTCATTCCACTTTATTTAATGTAGTTACGAGATCATTGGTGACAAAACTGATTAATTCCAATGTGTGAATTCCATGTGATGTGCGTATTTCTCCAAAAAGTCCATCCAATCGATTATATAACAATAGATCTTTCTTAAAATCCAGCCCTTTTGATTCAGCTAATTTATACAATACCTCTTTTGCTGACCACGCTTTTGTCATTTCAAGTTCCGACGAACAATCAAATTCAGAAACTTCCCGATCATTCAAATACTTTAAATGAAGTTGTTTGGCTTTTGGTGTGACTCGCTCCAAATCCAATGCGACAACTTCTTTCTTACACACAGCTATTCCAACAACCCCTCTCGCATGAGAAATAGAAATATAACCTTCATTCGGAATGTAAGGCGAACCAATCGCTGTATAATGTATGTGTGTAAATCCAAAAATGGAATGCCGCAATACGCGCGTTGCTGTAAACTCTTGGCGCCTTTTTTTACTGCCAAATGTCAATAATCGCTCTTTTTCCTCTTCTGTGAGGTGATCTTCATACTCCTTAGGATCGAAATCCGCATAAGACATAATATGTAAATCAACATGGTTTAACTGTTGATACGATTGCGTGAACGGCATAAAAGAGTTTTCCACAAAAAAACAAAAAATATTTCAGGAGCGCTTAGACTTGTATACTTGGCAAAAAATATGGCAACAACACTATCTTCAATGTTTCCTCAACTTCATTTCTTTGTTAAGTAAAGTTAATTCGATGTCAATTTAATTTTTTTTAACGCGAATGTAATGCGAGTGAATTTTTCTATATTTACCAGCTTTCTTGAAACAAACAAGTTTGAACATTAAACTGTGCTTATGTTACGAAAACTTAACTATTTATTATTAAGTATCTTATTTACAGCCTCTTACTCGTATTCCCAAACAGGTTTGGGATCGTTGAAAGGTACGGTTACAGACGGCGACAATAAACAACCTGTCGCGTTTAGTAAGGTGTTACTTCTTCAAGGTGGTAACGTACGAGGTGGTGCCACAACGGATTTCGATGGAAAATTCCAAATCAATTCGATCGCTGCTGGTACTTACGATGTTGAAGTAAGAAATGAGGCTGAAGGGTTTCAGCCATTCCGTCAAACAGGTGTAATCGTATCATCTGATAAGATTACCTTCCTAGACGACCTGGTCATTTCGAAAGCCAAAGAGGTCAAAGAAATTCAGGAAGTGAGAATTGTAGCTTATAAAGTGCCGCTTATCGATAAAGATGGTGGAGCTTCTGGTGCAACGATTACTCGTGAAGATATTGCTCGACTACCAGTTCGTTCTGCTGCAGGTGTAGCACAAACAGTTGGAGGGGTTAACTCTAATGAAGGTACAGGAGAAATCTCGGTGCGTGGTTCACGTTCAGATGCAACTTACTTCTTTATAGATGGTATCAAAGTACGTGGTTCTTCCAATTTACCTAAATCAGCAATTGAAGAGGTTTCCGTTATTACGGGAGGTGTTCCCGCTAACTATGGTGACGTAACAGGTGGTATTATCTCTGTTACAACACGTGGTCCGTCATCTAAATTTTTCGGTTCTGCTGAAGTTGTATCCTCCGGATTCTATCTAAACGGTGAAGATCCAAACGGTTACGACGGAAAAGTAATTGGTTTAGATAAGTACGGTTATAACCTTGCAGAAGGAATGTTCTCTGGTCCGCTTTGGATGCAACGAGATTCTACTGGTGCCAAAGTGCGTCCTAGATTAGGATTCCTTGTTTCAGCAAACATAACAGACGAATTAGATAGCCGACCACTTGCGGGTGGTAGCTACCGAATCAAAAAAGAAGCGCGTGAAGAATTGTTGGCTAATCCATTACGTCCAACATCTTCCGGTCAAGGTACATTCCATAATGCATTGTTTTTAAGAAATCCAGTTGACGCAGATGGAAACCCAACTGAAGATTCAGATTTCGAAAAAGTGCCATGGAGAATGAATGCGAGATCTACTACGGTTTCTGGTCAAGCTAAAATTGACGTGAACACCGGTCCAACAGTAAACTTAACATTCGGTGGGTCATTAAACTACAGGGATGGTTCAAACTATTCATTTGGAAATTCTGTATTAAACTTCACCAACTTTGGTGTAACTAAATCGTTGGATTGGAGGGCATTTGCTCGTTTAACCCAGCGTTTCACAAATGATGAAGAAGGTAGTTCTTCCAAATTAAAATCATTCGTTTACTCGTTAATGGTGGATTATTCCAAAACAAAAGACGATGTCTACGATCCGAACCATAAATACAACATCTTCAACTACGGTCATGTGGGAACGTTTACAACAACACGTATCCCAACCTACGCAATGTTTGATTCAAACGGCGATGGCGAAGTAGATTTGAAAGAACAGGATGGTTTTAGGGATGTAGAAGTGGCGTTCAATCCTTCAGAGACAAACTCTGCACTTGCTGCAATTACGACTCAATACTACAATATCTATCAAGGTGATCCAGTAGGGAATTATGAAAACTTATTCCAAATTGAACAAGGAAATGCCTTAAGAAACGGTGACCTTCCAACTTCTGTTTACGGTATTTGGGGAAATATTGGTGCTCCATACAATTTCTTCGGTAAAACTGAAACTGATCAGTTGCGTGGTACAGGTTCCATGTCTGTAAACATCGGTGATCACTCACTTTCTTTCGGTTTTGAATTGGAACAACGTTGGGATCGTGGATGGTCTTCAGGTACAACAACAGGTGGTGGAACAAACGGTCCGGTTGGTATTTGGGAAATAGCGCGTCAGTTGACAAACTTCCACATTGAGGAATTAGACAAGTCAAGTGGTGATACAACCGACATGGGATCGTTTAAGGCAATTTCATACAATCGTCTGAACACAGGTTACGCCTACACTTCTGGTACCGGTGAATACGGTGGACAAGAAAATAATGACAACCAATCATTCTTCGATTACAACTTACGTACGCAGTTAGGATTGGATCCTGCTGGGTTAGATTATGTAGATATCGACCAGTATGACCCGAATATCTTCTCATTTGACATGTTCTCGCCAGATGAATTATTGAATAGCGGTAACTCATTTGTTTCGTACTTCGGTTATGACCATACAGGTAAAAAAGTACGTGGTCAAACAGATATCAACCGTTACTTCAATGAGTTCGATGAAAATGGAAACTACCGTCGTTTTGTGGGTGCCTTCGCTCCAACGTACATCGCTGGATTCTTGATGGATAAGTTCGCATTCAACGACATCGTATTTAATGTCGGTGTTCGTGTGGATGTATTCGATGCAAATCAACCAGTTCTTAAAGATCCATACTTGTTTTACAACGCACGTACTGTTGCTGAAGCACGCGATTTAGCTGCTACAGATCCTACACAATACGGTTGGGTTGATATTCCTGAAGCAATGGGCGATGACTATACAGTATACGTAAATGATGTGAACAATCCTTCTGCAATTAACGGTTACCGAATCGGAACTGATTGGTACAATGCGGATGGTGTGCAGGTAGAAGATCCAAAAGTACTTCGCGGTGCAACAGGTATTCAGCCATGGTTGTTAAATCCAGGACAAGAAACACCTTCTGCTGATGCATTCGAAGATTACAAAGCTCAAGTGAATGTAATGCCTCGTGTGGCGTTCTCATTCCCGATTTCTGATGAGGCTTCTTTCTTTGCTCATTACGATATCTTGACAAAACGTCCAACCTCTGGATTCCGTTTTGATCCGTTTGAATACCAATTCATCAACTCTCGTAACGCAATTATTAACAATGCGAACTTGAGACCTGAAACAACAGTTGATTATGAACTTGGTTTCCAACAGGTACTGACTAAAACATCTTCATTGAAGATCTCAGCATTCTACCGTGAACAACGCAATCAAGTACAGCTTTTGAATGTATTTGAAGCTTACCCGGCAACTTACCGCACGTTCGGTAACCG
>CANHQC010000178.1 GCA_947462695.1 Flavobacteriales bacterium
AACTGCCGCTTTTTTAGCCTGAATAAACGATTTCGCTGCCTTACCTCTATCTTGTCGGTGAACCGGGATATTTAATCCGTTGAAATAGGTTTTAAGTATTGGATACCCCAGAATTTCTCCTTTCCCCATGAATAAAAATGGATGCTCTGGCAAAAGGGAATGCATCAGGAATATGTCAAGGTATGACGCATGATTAGCAATAATCACGTATGGTCCTTTGGGCAACTTTGCTCGTTCAATAATTCGGATGCCGTACAAACAAAAAATACGCATCACCCAACTCCACACGACAAATAGATAAAAGCTCTTTTTCTTCCAAGTTTCACGCGAAAGTAGAACAGCGAAAAATGGATAAAATAAGATGGCAAAGAGGACAAATACTAGTCCTACCCAGCATTTCCATAGTAAACCTAAAATCCCCCGAATGAACTTCATAAGCCAAAGGTACATTTTATATTGCCATTGTCACGCGAATTCCTTTCGGCTAAAATAACTACCTTCGTACAAAGAGAACTTACGATCATGGCTCGAATTTTAACGGGCGTTCAGAGTACAGGAACCCCACATTTAGGAAATCTTTTAGGCGCAATTATTCCAGCTATTGAACTGGCTCACCAACCCGGAAACGATTCATTCTTATTCATTGCGGATATGCATTCGTTAACTCAGATAAAGGAAGGAGAGCTGCTGAAGGAAAATACTTACAGCACTGCGGCAACATGGTTGGCTTTTGGTCTCGACACATCTAAAGTAGTTTTTTACCGGCAGTCAGATGTACCTGAAACAGCGGAATTAGCATGGTACCTCAGCTGTTATTTTCCTTTTCAACGGTTGACACTCGCACATTCGTTCAAAGACAAAGCGGATCGTCTAGAAGATGTAAATGCCGGATTGTTTACCTACCCAATGCTGATGGCGGCGGACATTTTATTGTACGATGCTGAAATTGTACCTGTCGGAAAAGATCAGCTGCAGCACCTAGAGATCACGCGCGATGTAGCTTCTCGTTTTAATCATCAAATGGGGGAAACATTAATCTTACCAGATGCTAAAGTGCAAGAATCTACCATGTATGTGCATGGAACTGACGGACAAAAAATGAGCAAATCACGCAACAATACGATCAACATTTTCCTTCCGGAGAAAGAATTGCGTAAACAAGTGATGAGCATAGTCACAGATTCTAAAGGTCTCGAAGAATCAAAAGATCCGAATTCATGTAATGTATTCCATTTGTATAGTTTGTTGGCAAATGAACATGAAGTGAATCAGTTAAGTGAGAAGTACCTGGCAGGTGGATTTGGTTATGGTCATGCAAAGCAAGCATTACTCGAACTGATTCTTGACCGCTTTGCTCGTCAGCGAGAAAAGTACACGCATTTGATGACGAACAAATCGGAAATCGACGTTGCACTTGCAGAAGGAGCAAAAAAAGCACGTATTGTGGCACAAGGAGTTATAGGTCGTGTGCGAAAAAAAGTCGGTTTCGGTCACTAATTTCATGTCTTTCGTATATTTGGTTCAGGACTACTGACCATGCGAGCTGTTTTACATGTCTTTTTTCTATTTAGCATTCTCGTTTCTTGTACAAATGAGGAGCAGCCCGTTCGCGCAAAAGGCGGAAGGTATTATGGTGGATCATTCAGTTTTATTTCGCCTGAAAGGGTAACCAATTTATTTCCATTAGCTACAAATGATGTGCATTCGCAGCGGGTAAATGCGCAAGTATTCGAAACGCTGTTGCGGATTAACGGAAAATCGATGAAAACCGAGCCTGGCTTAGCAGAATCGTATAGTTTCGATGCCAGAAAAAATGAATACACGTTCAACCTGCGCAAGGATGTATTGTTTCACGAAGATGACTGTTTCGATCACGTTTCTCGAGAATTGACAGCTGAAGACGTCAAATTCACCTTAGAAATGGCGTGTTCAGGACTAGAAATCAATAAAATGGGCGCGGTTTTTTCGGGAAGAATTAAAGGAGCTGACGAATTTTATAAAAAAACACGAACCCGTTTGAACCCTCGAGGTGTGACGGGAATACGTGCCATCGACAAGTATACACTTGCCATTCGATTGGAAAAGCCATTTATTGGTTTTGAACAGTTGCTGACGATGTCAACTTTGGGTGTTTTTTCCCAGAAAGCATACGAATTTTATGCAAAGAATATTGTTATGCATCCTATTGGTACAGGTCCTTTTCGATTAAATAAATTGGATAATGATGGATTGGTGCTACTAAAAAATACTGAATATTGGAGGAAAGATAACTTTGGAAATAGGCTCCCGTTCATTGACCAGATTTACATGCGTTACAACCCCAATAAAAAGGATGAATTACGCGCTTTTCATAACAAAGAAATAGATTTCGTACTTCAAATCCCTGTAGACGAAATTGATCACGTATTAGGAACGCTCAAGGAGGCAAAATCGGGAAAAAATGTCCGTCACCGCTTATTTTCACAGAGTAGTTTAAGCTTGGAATATATTGCTTTTTCTTGTCGTAAGGGAATATTTTCAGACCCTAGAATACGGCTTGCTCTTCACCAAGGTATCGATAGAAAAAAACTAATTGATGAATGGCTTAAAGGTGAGGGATGGCCAGCTATAGGTGGAGCAATACCCGAAATAGGCAGCTTCAAACGAACACTAGAAGAGAAAAAGGACTTAACCAACCTTTCGGCTGCTCGTGAATTATTGAATCAGGCAGGATATCCCAATGGAATAGGATTCCCGGAACAAAAAATGTACGTGAATGCCTATAAAGGTTCATCTGTCCACCGCATGTGCCAAGGGATTGTCGATCAATGGCAAAAAAATCTTGGCATTACAGTGAAGATCGTTTTGTGCACGTTAGATGAACGAAACAACGCTATAGCGACAGGAAAAGCATCCATTTGGAGATCGGGATGGGTGGCGGATTACCCAGATCCTGAAAATTTCCTCACACTATTCTACGGTCGAAGCGAAAAAGGATCAACTAAAACGGGTTATTTTAATCAACGATACAATACCGCTTTGGATAATGCGCTGTCTGAAACTGATCCAACTAAACGAAATTCACTGCTAAAATTTTGTGACCAACTCATTATCGCGGAAGCCCCTGTTTCGCCAATACTTACAAACGATTTCCTGGTAATGGTCAATTCACGCATTCGAAATTTTGAAACAAATCCGATGGAATTAATAGATTTTTCTACTATATTTATTCGTGAACCTCAAAATTAGGTATTGAGGCATATGTTTAACTTTTTAAGGCTCTCAGCTTGCACGTAAAGTCACTGTCTACCAGTGACTTTTTTATGTATAAAGCGTGTCAATTACAATCTCAAGTGAACGATCTACATTAAATCCGGGCAGGTGATACGCATAGTAATTGAGCATAACTGCAAGTGCGTCACGTTTAGCCTTATGTGAGTCATTCAGCTGTTCATCACCTCTAAAAACCTTATTCAGTAATTTCACCCCTTCACCTCCGTAAGAATGGCTTTCAATGGGTTGATGAGACCTGAATTCTCCATCTTTAAGAATGAAAAACTGGTCGTCAGGTTTTCCTGGCAATGGTTGAATGCCCAAAGGTTCTGTCAGTTGACATAAAAAAGCAAGGACGAATATCCCACTTTTCTCAGATTGATCAAGTTCCAAAATTTGTGCTTGAAAAAAATCAAAAAGAACATGGTCTTGCTGAGCTTCGCGTACGATTTGTCGAATAACCTCAACAATAAAAAAGGCGGTTACCGATTTTACCGGATTGGTTTGTATATCAAAAAGGAACTCAATTGGTTCAGCAGCAGTAAGCTTTCCCATTGCGCTGTCCGAACGCTGATAGGTGGTGATTTCACAGATGGATAGAGGAAAAAGAGATTGGCCCTTCTTTTTACCTCCTTGGAACAAAAAGGTTTGCAAACCTGAGTTACGGGTAAAAAATGTGGCGACTAAGCTTGATTCAGAATAGCTGATGCGGTGAAGAAAAATGGCCCTATCGGTCGATTTAGCCATTAATTGACAACAAGTACTTTACCTACTTTACGTCCCTTTCCTTCATTTGGAGCTGTCCATATCAGGTAAACACCGGTTTTAACCCGTTCACCAGACATCGTTTTACCGTTCCATGTTGCCGTTCCACCATTTGATACCGTTTTATAGACTAAATTTCCAGCAATGTCTGTGACCTTGACATCGGAGTCGTATTTAATCCCTTGGATGGTTATTGGACCTTGAAATTCAGGTCGAGCGGGATTAGGAAAAACGGTAACAGTAGAATAGGTTGGATCCTCATAGGTGGCATCTGTGCGATAGGAAACGAGTCCTTTATCCGTCACGACAAACAATTCACCGGTTTGTTGATTGAGCTCGAGATCAATGATGTTATTCGAAATAAGGGGCGAATTTTCTGTGGTAAACTGCTCAATAATTTCCAATCCGTCTGAGGAAAGTAAAATGAGTCCTGAATTAGCGGTACCAAACCATTTGCGATTTCCTCCATCGACTTCAATATCTGTGACATTGGTATTTCCAAGGACAAACTCAACGTTACCTTCAAACTCCAATTTTATACGCGATGCATTGTATTCGCCCGGACCAGCATCAAAAGCACTTTCAGCATTGTACAATACCGCAAATCCGTTGTCTGTTCCAATCCATATTTCGTTATCAAAATCAACGGCAACAGCAGTAACAGTGTTGGAAGGAAGAGCTCCTGAGAAATCCCCAGAGTTTAATTGAACGTATTTATCATCAGAAGGATCAGCAAGCGTTCCTCCATCGTTGTAACCATACAATCCGGCACCTTCAATTGAAAACCACTTGTTACTGGTGTAATCAATCGTCAATTTTCGGGTAAATTTATTTCGTGCAGCTGAACCACAATCAAACGAATACCAATTTCCATCAGCTGAATAGGCTTTTAGTGGTTCATCCGCAAAACCATTTAGCGCCCATAAATT
>CANHQC010000179.1 GCA_947462695.1 Flavobacteriales bacterium
ACAGCTATATAGACCTTGTTTCCATTCACCACCATGTTTTGTGCTGCCCACTTCGGTCCTGTTACTGTATCAATTGCTGAAACTAATTGTAGTGTGCTGGCATCATATACATGCAAGTAAGAGGAGTAAGTGGTAAGGTATTCACCGCGAGTAGCGATCAGTTTATTCGCTGCATACGCTAAATTTCGAACACCAGGTAAGGAAATTGAACCAATCAACTGGTTGTTTGTCACATCGTAAGAAAAGATACGCTCGTCTGCTGCAACATACAACTTACCATCTCCAATAATCATATCAGACGCAAAGCGCATATTTTCAAGTGTATCCACTATTGAATAAGCTTGAGTTGTTGGTGAATACGATCCAAGAATGACAGGCTCTTCAATTGCACCTGTAGCATAATTAAAATAACCTTCGTTCAACACATAAACTTGTTGAACCATTTGTTGAGCACTTAACGAAGCACTTAACAGTACACAAAAACCAAGTAATTTTTTTTTCATCTTTTGTTTTTTAAACATTAAACCTAAAAACAAGAAACATGAAAAAAGAAGGACAAAATAAGACTAGACGCACCAATCCCATTAAGAGCCCGACTTTAATCTGAAGTCTTCTCTATGAACAAGGGCAAGTATTCTGACTCACACCAACTTCTCTCGTCTTCCCATCGCGAAGCGACAGTGACCTTTTGAGGGAATATTACAGTGTTTACAGCTGCAGATACAGTTTCGGACTTTCACCGAATTCCTTATTAATCCACCAGTGGAACCAATGTTCGGTTCAAAAGTACTGTTTTATTTTAAAATGAAGGTGTACCAATCACTTTATTCGCTTTTGCTTTACCTTCAAGCTTATAGGTATATTGGACCATGATCGTTCGTGGAGGTTCAATTTTCAGCGGTCGTAAGGAATATGTTCGATTAAGAATATTGGATCCAATTACAGCTAGTTTATGGTGTTCATTGAGGTTGAACGAAATACGTGCATCAAAAATCCAATTTCCAAATCGATGCGATTCGTAGTAATCCATGTAGCGCAAATCTTGAATGACTTCAGTATTTGCTGTTAGTTCCTCAAAATCTTTAATGATAGCATCCATGTTTACGATTTTACTAAAATACTTGGCACTCACACCAAGTCCTATTTTTCCAAAAAATGTAAACTCAATATCTGCTTTAACATTATGCAAAAAGCGGTACTTTAAAATTTGACTGGTCGAATCCAAAGAAGTAGTATTGAAACTGAATTGTCGATTAAGTGAGTCTACGGCATAAATATAATCAGGTGACAACGTCTTTGGAACAATGTAGTTGTAGCCTGCCATGAAGGTTACTTCCGATTTTTTCCCAATTTTAGCCATTCCTGTGAAAGAGGCATCTATACCTAAAACACGTGAATCACCGGTATTCATAAACATAAATCCAGCACTATTTCCAAGTTGCTGAATATCCGTTAGCTCATTCCAAATTCCGAACATGTATTCGATGGTGTTTTGATACTCTTGCCAGAATCCAGCGACATCCAAATAGCCATACAGCTTTCCAAACTTCAACCCTTGTTTAATACCAACCTCGGCATTCCAACTGCTCTCCGGCTTCAAATTTGGATTAGGAAAAACTCCGAAGTTTCCAACGCCTGTTTTTATAAATCGCTCTGTTATTGTTGGGAAACGGTAACCTTGACCATAGGAAGCTCGAACATACGTTTCTTTGTACACTTTTATACTCGATCCTGCTCGAAAAATTGGTTTCAAGGCTGTTATTGAATCATTCAGTTGAAAATACTCCAATCGACCACCTACAGATAAATTCAACGTATTGTTTATTTTATTTTCTAATTGCGTGTAGGCAGAAATATTTAGCATTTGATTGTTCGGTGAGCCCGAACCCACATAAATATTGGCAGTAGAATTCGTAAACGTCGAAGTCATTCCACCTATAAAATCAAGATTTTTCAATTGAGGAAATGTCTTTTGAAACATGTAATCAGCATAGTACGTTTCTGCCTGATTGGATTGATTGGCACTCATGTCGTTGTCTACATAGAGAATACGTCCCCTCAAACTGTGTTTTCCGTTTGCTTGGGTGTAAAATTGAACGAATGGATCAACATTAAAAATGAACTGATCTTGAAGAAAAATTGCTCCCGGATAAGCTCGAAATAACCCCGTTGAATCATTTAACCAAGCCAACGGCATGTTCGTCTGGGACTTCATAAAATTTCCATTCAATCCATAGCTCAACCCTTTTATGGATTTAGAGCGGTAACGAAGATTGAAATTAAGTCGTCCACGCATGGATACCAGATCCTTTTCTGTAAAGTTTGTAATGGTATCTGGAAAAACAGTTGCGACAATTGAATCTGTAATTGGCGGACCGATGTAACCGTGGTCATAATTAAAGTTTCCTCCAATAACCACGTCTAAATTCCCTGCAATACGAGAATGTAGAAAATTCACTCCATGTATTCCTGGGTAATCTTCCCACCACGTTGCATTTCCAGTTGAAGGTTGTGAATACGCTCCTGAGTAAACATTGATTTTTGTCAAAGGTTCAGCTTTTGGAAAAGCAGTACGAATATGAACGGATCCCGAAAGCGCCGAACTTCCAGACAAAACAGAAGCAGCCCCTTTTATCACTTCTACTTGATGAATATTTTCGACAGGAATGAATCCCCACTCTGGTCGACCAGCATCTCCAGACAGCATTGGCATGTCATCGACTATAACTGCCACCTTAGAACCAACACCGAACGTAAACCCACTTCCTCCTCGAATTTGAGGCTCACCGTCTAGAATATTCAATCCAGGAGTTTGATCAAGTGCCGTTTCGATACTTCTCGTATTTTTATTTTCAATGAGCGCTGGCTTGATTACATGCAACGTAACGGTCTGATCCTCAATTGGCTTATCAAACTTACCTACCTTTACTTCTACCCCTTTTAATTCGACAACTAGGGGAAGAAGTTGTATTGAGACGACAACATCTTTACCTTCGATGAGTTGAATTTCAGTCGTATCATTTTGATACCCAGATGCTCTGCAAATCAGCTTGGCATTTCCAATTGGAACTTCAAGTGAATACATTCCCTTTTCATCCGAGGTTGCACCGACAGTTACGTCTTTTTTAAATAGGACGGTCGCTCCTATTACCGGCTCCCCTTTCTGATCAGTAATTTTACCGGAAATCCGCGTAGACTGTGAAAATATCACGTGACTAAAGCCAATTGCCAGCAGGCAAAGCAAATTTCTCATTGTTTTTTATGATTGAAATATTGCAACTCGATATTCCCGATGGAATTAGTAAATGACCACTCGAGAAGTCACCAATTTTCCGTCTACATCCCAACTCACTAAATACATTCCTTGAGGTGCCGTAAATGGAACTTTACTACTTGCTTTTCCAACTTGGACAACTTGCCCACCAATGGCGTAAATAATATAATTTCCTTCAGAAGTAAAATGCAAGTTCCCTTCATTGTAATAGACATTATGCGATACATTAGCCATGTCCTCAAGTCCCCAATTCAAGTTTACAAGAATATTTACGGTTGCGGTATCACATGTAGGGGCAGCTCCAGTAAATGCATCACAAATAGTGTAAGTAAAAGAGTCATTTCCAAAGTAACCAGTGGATGGCGTATACGTAATATCTCCTGTAGTCGCATTTATTGAACAAGTACCATTCAACGGATTAGAGATAATAGCGAGTGAGCTTATATTTATTTGATTTTCAGGATCAACATCATTGGCTAACACATCGATTACAACAGGTAGATTCATATCGGTTGTTGCATTGTCGTTGTTCGCAATGACCTGATTGTTTCCAACTATTACTTGATTTATAGTCACATTAACAAGTGCTTGATCACATGACACTGGTGTTCCTCCATCACAAATTGAATAGGTAAACACATCCGATCCAAAATAACCTGCATTTGGCGTATACGTTATTTGTCCAGTAGTTGTATTTACGCTAACAGTTCCATTTGCCGGATTGGATACTATTGATAGAGACGAACTGTTGATTGCATTTTCAGGATCGGTGTCATTTGACAATACACTAATAACTGCTGCGATATCCTGAGATGTTGTTACAGCATCGTCATTCGCAATAATTGGTTGATTTACAGGATTGTAAATTAATTCAACGTCATCAATCAATACCTCATCGTTATTGGCACCTCCTCCAGGAGTTTGATTTGTTGCAAATGTTGCCAGAAGAAATTGAGTGTTAGTAGATGGTCCAGAGTATATAAAAGGGACAGACTTCCTTACCCAAACACCAGCAGTTGGAGGGTAATTCAAAGTAGCTGTAGCGACCACATGAGAGGTAGAATTGGCATCAATAGGGTCACGTAGTTCGTAATTATCATGTAAAACAGCGTTAACTCTTGCGAGTGAATTTCCAGAAGCAGCGGTGAACTTGACCCAAAAAACAATTGAGTCAGGATTTGTTGTAATGGCTTCAGAAAAATTTGCATCTGCAATCTTGGATATATTGTAGTTATCTGGGCTACTAGGAGTGGTAGAACCCATATTGATTCTTCCAAGTGTCATAGTTCCATTGGCAACTATTCCAAGCGTACTTTTAGCCCAAACACGAGCACAGTACTGACCCGTTGCCCCTGGGCGTATAGCGGTTGATCGTTGAATTTGTTGGGATGCAAAACCAGTAAAACCTCCTTGGGCTGATTTGAAACTGTTCCAGTTGGACGGTTCCTCATTTGACGTTCCAATATTGTCCCAAGACTCAATGTTTCCGTTTCCTATTTGCTGTTGCGCAACTAGTGAACTGGCAGTAAAAAATAGTAAGTATGTAGAAATTCGTAGTGATTTTTTCATAATTGAGTTCGTTTGGTTTGTTACAAATATAAAAAATACAGCTAATTATCGCAGTAAAGTAATACCAAAAACAATGGACAAGAAATCGTTCAATCGAAATA
>CANHQC010000180.1 GCA_947462695.1 Flavobacteriales bacterium
CCAGAGGGTGATTACGATTATCCAGAAGCTACAGAAGATCCAAATGTGAAGAATTACTACGAAATGCGTGACAGTGTGCAGCTCGTATTGCAAATTGAGTTACTCAATGACATGTGTAACGACTTACTGGTTAAACAAAAATCACTGAAATCTGAAGATGCGCGATTTGCGCAACAACTGACACACAATTCTGAAGGTATATTTTTCCTTGATAACTCCCGTAATGTTCAGAAAGCAAAAGGATTATGGTACTTCCAAACGATGTTTCCAAGTTTGTATGAGGACATGAAACAGTTATATACCGGAAATGTCTTGCTTGGTGATTTGGTTTTAAATCAAACAGACGTGTCCTTTAAACTTGAAGCGAGATACGGTGAACAATTGGGAAGTATTTATGCAAAAATGAACAGTGCAAAAATGGACAAGCAAGTCCTCAAATACATTCCTTCAAGCAGCACGGCATATTTTACCTACAACGTGAATTTACGGGAGGCATATGAACAAGCATATAAAGTAATCATGCCGCTGCTTTCAGACGAACGCAATCCACAAGTGTCAGCCAATGTTCTCACAATTGAGTTATTGAATGAATTCATCAATAAAGATGCGTTGTTCGGCACATATAAAGGAAGTATGTTCGGTACATTCAATGGCATCCGAAAAATAAAGACGACCAAAATTGATTTTACTTGGGATGAAGAAACCTTCGAATACAGTGAGAAGGAAATTGAAGCTGAAGAGGACATGCCCATTTTTACGATTGGCTTTTCTACCGAGCGTGCTGACGTCCCTGACAAAGTCTTGAAACATCTAAGTCGCTTGACTTCGCGCTTTCAAAACAAAGGCAATTATTGGCTATATGAAGATGCCATTCTGGAGTCTGCACCGTTATATATGATCAATAAAAATGGGCTATTCATTTTCACCAACGATGAAGATCTTGCATTGAATCATTCTGACGGTTATGGAAAAGACGCCCTTGATAAATCAGCAGTGAAAGAATTGAAGAAAAGTGGGTTTATGTATGCGCACATGGATTGGGGCAAAGCAATCGACCGCTTCCCAAGGGATTTCTTTAATTCAAGACAAAACGAAATTTTAGATGCGATGAGAGGTAAAACTGGCGTGTTGGAAATGGTTACTTCCGAAACAACATCAGCAAAAACGACCATTGATTTAACCTACAAGTTTACTGGGAACTACGAAAACTCTGGTAAGTACCTTCTTGATTTACTCAATAGTATTTATATCATCTCGAAATAGTTCTTCAGTCCGATGTTCAAGAAGATTACCCTCATTTTCATTCTTGCAGTAGCCCTTGGTGGATTCTTGGTGTTTCGCCCTTATTTCTTCAACAAAAAAGCACCTGCAACTATTGAAGATCGCTTGCCTGATGGCGATTTCATTGGCAAACTATATGTACTTGATGTCGCGCGTGAAACAAGTGATCTGCTCTACTTCAATAAAGTTCCGTTCCGCGATTTGTTATCCTACGAATTCATTTTAAGTCAGGGAAAGCAATATGGACTGGACATACAAAATCCAGTTTATTTCTTTGGAAATGAAAATGGCGAATGGGGGGCATTAATTCCTGTTAGCGACAGCAGTAAAATTTTAGATGGTGTAAATCGATTGCGGAAATTTGCTGAAATAGAGGATACCATCGTTGAAGATAACCGCGTTTTCCATTACAAGAAAGAGAATGCCTATCTGACCTATAGTTCAACCTACCTGTTGATTTACAAAGGTTCGAAATTCTCCTCTATTTATCAACGGGTAACTTACGCAAAACGGCACGACATTTCCCCAACTTGGAAAGCGTTCTTGAAGCAAAAACAATTCAAAGATGAAAAGTTGGTAATCTATACCAACTGGAAGAAACTAAAAGACAATGGTATTCAAACAGCCATGTTTGCTCATGACAGTGACTCCATTAGTTTCAGGTTAAAAGCCTACATTAAAAACATCAAACCGTTAAACGTTTCGATGAAAAAGGAGGGCTTAAATATACAATCGAATGAGCAGACAAGTAAAATGCTCAATATGCACCTCGATATTCAGCGATTAAGAAAAAATCCAGATGATCCACTTTACAAATTACTGGTTAAGTATGGAAAGAAAATAAGTTTTCCAGTGAAAGAATTCCTCAATGCCTGGGAAGGTGATTTATCGTTCAGAGAAGGTGGGTTTCAATTGGCAAAAGAAACATACATTGAATCTGTAATGGATGAAGATTTTAATGTCTCCGAAGTCGAAAAGACAAAAGAAGTTCAAGTTCCGGGCTATACACTACTTCTTTCTGTCAATAATCAAAGCAATGTCCTCATCAATAAACTTTTCGCAAAAGGAATCATGCGAAAAGAAGAGGGGAAATTCAGGTTTCTATTTTCACCCTTGTTAACCATGTCTACAATGGATAACTATTTATTGTTCCGAAGTGGTTCTGGAATACCTAAAACTGAACTAAGTCGTAAAAATGATGGTATTTGGGTGCAAAAAGGAACACGTATCGCTTTTCAACTTGATTCATTAAGTCGTAGAGAGGCCTTCGGAAGTATCTATATACCTGTTCAGCGCCTGTTGCGAAAGAATCGGTTTTTCTAATTGCTAAAGGAATTGACAGTGAGGTGTAAATAACTCCCGTTGATTTTTTTCAGGGTTGTGGATTGGATGAATTACCTTGAAAGAAAAATCCATGGCTAAAAAATCAAAAATATTCGTTCTCGACACCTCTGTTTTATTGCACGACCATTCAGCAATTTCGAACTTCAAACGACAAGATGTAGCCATTCCAATTACAGTTTTGGAGGAATTGGATAAATTCAAACTGGGAAATGACACCAAGAATTTTTCTGCTCGAGAGGTCATTCGGTTCATTGATAAACTTTCGGGTAATTCAAGTCTGCAACAATGGGTTACGTTAGGCCCAAGTTTGGGAAAGTTTAAAGTCGTTCTTGAAAACAACCCGCGGGAAATTAATGCAGAATACGTCTATTCCGTTGGGAAGAATGACCATAAAATCATCAATGCCGCGCTGTTCCTAAAAGAAACGGAAACCAACCGAGAAGTTGTTTTGGTCACCAAGGATATCAACCTGCGGATCAAAGCAAAAGCGCTCGGAATTGCTGCGGAAGATTATGAAACAGGGAAAGTAGATCAAAACAATTTAAATGTCTCTTCTGCCTATACCATAGAAGGTGTTGATTCCGATTTTATTCGCACGGTTTTCACTGCTGGACATACCGATGAAAATGGCATTCTTGGTAAGAAGAAACAAACCAATGGTTACTACATCCTTAAAAATGGAAAAAGTTCGTCTCTTTGTTTTTTCAATCATGCGAACGACCAATTGGAACGAATAGAAAAGGAGTATGTCTACGGTATCAAAGCGAAAAATGCCGAGCAAGCTTTTGCATTGCATGCGCTCTTGAATCCGGCAATAAGGTTGGTTGCTTTGCAGGGTGTTGCCGGGACAGGAAAAACATTATTGGCCTTAGCATCAGCGTTGGAACAACATAAATCTTTTCATCAGGTTATTTTGGCTCGACCGATCGTTCCGTTATCGAATAAAGACATTGGGTTCCTTCCTGGAGATGCCTCTGATAAAATTGGTCCATATATGGAACCGCTTTGGGACAATTTGAAGTTCATAAAAGCTCAATTCGGGGAGAACGAGAAGAAATTTAAGTTGCTGCTGGACATGGAGCAAGCCGGAAAAATCGTGATTACGCCTTTGGCTTTTATTCGCGGAAGAAGTTTGTCGAACATCATGTTCATTATTGACGAAGCTCAAAACCTAACCCCTCATGAGGTAAAAACCATTATCACCAGAGCTGGAGAAAATACTAAAATTGTCTTTACTGGGGATGTCAACCAGATTGATACACCTTACTTGGATGAAAACAGTAATGGCTTGGCTTATTTGATTGATCGTCTTCAAGGACAATCGTTATTTGCGCACATTAAGCTGGAAAAAGGTGAGCGATCTGAATTAGCTAATCTGGCAAATGATTTCTTGTAATGTATCAATTTAACAGATCCTTCAACGCTTCATTCAAATCGGCATGATGAAATTCAAATCCGGTAGCACGGATCTTTTCATTCGAAGCATGAACACCATGAAGTAACATAAGTGCCATTTCGCCAAACAGCAAACGGAGTGCAAACGCGGGTACATTTGGAAACCAAAAGGGTTTACTTAGCACCGTTGCAATGGTTTTCATGAAAACTTTATTCGTGTCACTTCCTGCCAACGCATTATATGCCCCGTCGAGTTCTTTTTCAATGATGTGGATGTACAACCGAACAAGGTCGTCCATGTGAATCCATGGCATGGCTTGATCACCCGATCCGAGAGGTGAACCAATTCCTTTTTTAACGGGTGGAACCATTCGTTCCAATGCGCCACCTGTTGGTGACAAAACAACAGCCGTGCGTACCAAGGCCACTTTGCATGTTTCAGCGAGCTTTTGGGCACTTAATTCCCATACTTTGACGAGCTGTGAAAGAAAGTCATTACCGTACGGATCTGTCTCAACATATACCTTTTCAGGATTTTTATATCCAAACGCATTAATCCCCGAAGCACAAATGAACTGCGTTAAATGAGGTAAATCCGTCGCCACTTCAGCTAGAAACAAATTCGTTCCAACGCGCGATTCTTGCAACACGCGCTTGCGTTCTGGGGTCCACTTTGAATCAGCTATACCTGCACCACTTAAATTGATCAGAACGTTGGTATTTTGAATAGCAGAACGATCAAGTTCGTGTGTTTTTGGATTCCAAAACACCTCATTCGAAGCTGTTGGATTCCTCGTTAAGATAGTCACTTGATAGCCTTTGCTTGTTAGCGCATCAGAAAGTGCTTTTCCGATTAATCCTGTCCCGCCGGCAATGGTAATGTGTTTCATATGAGTAGAACAATTGTAAGTTGATTTGGTTTGA
>CANHQC010000181.1 GCA_947462695.1 Flavobacteriales bacterium
GTCTCTTTTATTTTTGCATTTATCAAACTTAATGATTCTATATCGCCGATTAAAGCGTGATAATTTATGGATATATCCTTAAAATAAATTTGTTTATTTCAGGCAATAGCCTTAATTTTGATTTATTATTTTAGGTTATAGCCTTATGAAAAACAATAAACAACATCTACTTTTACAGCAAACTGACAAGAAATTAGAGGCATTTAAGCATTTGAAAGAAATTGTTGTTCCCTCCAAAGGCTGGATAAACACATTTCGAATCGCTTTAAAAATGTCCTTGCGACAATTAGGTAATCGTTTGCGTATTTCGGCTCAAAGTGTAAAAGAGATTGAGGAGCGTGAAGCTAGGGGAACAATAACGCTAAATTCACTTCGTGATGCAGCAAATGCTATGGACATGAAATTGGTGTATGGTTTTGTGTCCAAACATGATTCTTTAGAGCAGATGATTGAAAAAAGGGCAAAAGAATTAGCCACCGAAATTGTCATGAGGACAAATGCAACCATGACCTTGGAAGATCAGCAAAACTCAAAGGAGCGAATTGAACAGGCCTTAACACAGAAAACAGCGGAAATCAAATTTGAAATGCCAAAATATTTATGGGATTAGAAATAGATTATGTCGACGGTCAAACTCCACTGAGTGAAGAGGAACTTGAAGGGTTGAAGATTCCATCACTAACCACCAGAGAGGAGTTGGACGAATTTGAGCAATTCAATATTGAAAAAGCTATTCAATGGACGATTGGTAAAAAATCAAATCCGAAGATTTGCTTTCTGAAACGTTCATAAAAGGTCTGCATAAACGAATGTATGGCGAGGTTTGGAAATGGGCGGGATCATTCAGAAATTCAGAAAAGAATTTAGGGATCAAGAGTTTCTTAATTCCGGTGCAACTCAAGCAACTGTTGGGTGACGCTAAATTTTGGTATGAAAACAATATCTATTCACCTGATGAAATGGCTGTTCGATTCAAGCATGAATTGGTAAGTATTCATTGTTTCCCAAATGGAAATGGAAGACATTCTAGATTAATGGCTGATTTGATCATGGAAAAACTTTATGGAGAAGCATTTTTTACTTGGGGCAGTTCCAATTTGGTCAAGGAAAACGACAAAAGAAGAGCCTACATAAATGCTATTAAAAAGGCGGACAATCATGATATTCAAGATCTTATTTCTTTTGCGAAATCATAGATCATCAACAAAGTAATTTGATCCGCTTCTACATGAAAAACCACTCCAAAACGATACCTCAAACAGGGAAATATATAGGTCAACCAACACACCTTGATCATTAATACATTTCAAACCGAACTTTTGCGGCGTCTTTCCTGACCTTCCTTTCAATTCTATTATCTTTGCAGTTCAAAAATGAAGATATGAGTTTACTTACAGTCGGAAGTGTGGCCTTTGATGCCATTGAAACACCTTTCGGTAAGACAGATAAAATTGTTGGTGGAGCAGGAACATTCATTGCGCTTTCCTCTTCCTTTTATGTTAAAGATCAGCGTTTAGTTGCTGTAGTTGGAGAGGATTTTCCAGCAGAAATGATTGAAACGCTTCGGTCTAAAGGTGTGAATACAGAAGGATTGCAGATCAAACAAGGCGAAAAGACATTTTTCTGGTCTGGTAAGTATCACAACGACATGAATTCGCGCGATACGTTAATTACTGAACTTAACGTCCTCGAACATTTTGATCCAATCATTCCTGAAAGTTACCAAGGAACTGAATACGCGATGTTGGGGAATTTAAGTCCTCAAGTACAACGTCAAGTGATTGAGCGCATGACTAAGCGTCCAAAGTTAATCGCGATGGACACGATGAATTTCTGGATGGACATCGCGTTGGATGAGCTTAAAAAAACGATGTCGATGGTTGATGTATTGATCATTAACGACGAGGAGGCACGCCAGTTATCGAAAGAATATTCACTTGTGAAAGCGGCTAAAGTCATTCGTGAAATGGGACCAAAATACCTGATAATTAAAAAGGGAGAACATGGTGCGTTGTTGTTTCACGGTGAAAAGGTGTTTTTTGCTCCGGCATTGCCTCTAGAGGATGTTTTCGATCCAACTGGTGCGGGTGACACATTTGCTGGTGGATTTATGGGATACTTATCAGCAACCGATGACACCAGTTTTGACAATATGAAACGTGCCATTATTGCCGGATCGGCATTGGCTTCTTTCTGTGTGGAAAAATTTGGAACGCAACGCTTAATGGAAATTTCATCAACTGATCTGCTCCAACGAATTCAACGCTTCGTTGCCTTGACAGATTTCAACATGGAACAAACACTATAGAAATGGAACTGAATCAATTAATCGACGAGCTTCGTTTATTGGCTCAACAAGATGATGCGCTAGCTGTTAGTCGCGATGTCAATGAGCTTAAAGTAAAGTTTGATGATGCACTTTTAGAACTTGAACGTAAGGACCAAGTTGCAGCAATGGAGGCTGAGGTGAATGGTGAAGCTTATGAGCCAACTGACTATGCAGAACAAAAGAAAACGTTCTACGAGCTTTACATCCTTTACAGAAACCGGAAGAAAGAGCTGACAGAAGCGAAGCAAGCCATTGAAACAGCCAATCTAAAAGCTAAAAAATCCCTCATCGATCGACTCAGACAAATTATTGAATCGGAAGAAAACATTGGTGCCGCATTCTCTGCCTATAATGAAATACACGAGGCATGGAAAGGAATTGGTGACATCGCCAGAGATCAACGAGACGCCATCCAACAAGAGTATTCTAAATTGTTGGAATCCTTTTTCTACAATATGAAAATTTACCGTGAATTGAAAGAACACGATTTAAAACGGAATTTTCAGTTGAAAGAAGATGTAATTACACAACTGATCGAACTCAAAAAAGTTGATTCTATTAAGGAAGTCGAATCACGCCTGAAAGCCTTGCAAAACGAATGGGAAGGAATTGGTCCGGTCTTAAATGATCAATGGGAATCCCTAAAAGAAAAGTATTGGGCAGCAGTTAAAGAACTCTACGAACGTATTCACTCCTTTTACGATGAACGACGCACTACATTAGCAGAAAATATCGTTCAGAAAAAAGCACTTATCGCTGAGGTTGCGGATTTAGTCGGGAAAACTTCAGAAAACACGAGTGTAAAAGCATGGGAAAAGTCAACAGAAGACTTGTTGGCACTTCAAGAACGTTGGAAAAACATTGGTTTTGGACCTCGCAAAGAAAATGAAGAGGTATGGCAATCCTTCCGGGGATATTGCGATGCATTTTTCCAACAAAAAAGAACATTTTTTGCAGGCGTTCAGGACCAATACAAGCAGCTAGCGGACAAGAAAAAAGCGTTGATTGAAAAGGCGCAAGCACTTAAAGATTCGACTGAATGGAAAGAAGCTGCTAATGCCTTGGTAAAACTGCAGAAAGAGTGGAAAACGATTGGACATGCAGGACAAAAACTCGAACAAAAATTGTGGAGTGAATTCAGGGGTGCCTGTGATGCATTTTTCACCAAAAGGGACCAGCATTTTGCCGCTGCAGACAACGAGTTAAAGGTAAACCTTGAAGCAAAAAAAGCACTGATTGATGAACTGCAATCCTTGAACTTACCCGATGATAAGCACGAAGCGCTTGCCGAATTGAAAGCATTTGCAGCGAAATTCAGCGAAATTGGTAAAGTACCGATGAGCGAAAAAGATACGATCTACAATGCCTACAAGAAAGCTCTCGATGACCATTATAAGAAATTAAAGCTTGAGGGCGAAGAAAAAGAACGCATTCTGTTTCAAGCACGCATTGATACGCTGGCTTCTAGTCCAGATAAATCAAGGGCATTCGCGAAAGAAAAAGCGGAGATTAGGCAACAGATCGATCAATTAAAAAAATCGATGCTACAATACGAAAATAACCTTGGCTTCTTCGCGCGATCGAAAGGAGCGGATGCGTTAAGAAAAGAAGTTGAACAAAAAATTCAACACGCGCAACGATCCATTGATGGGTTGATTCGTAAACTGAAGATGATCCCGAATGAATAGATTCATCAATACGCTTTTGTTATTCTTGCTCTTCCCTACAATGGGATTTGCCATCATTATTGGGTTTGACCTACCGATCGAATTTTTAGGTACAACTGGCGCTCAAATGGCATATAAAGCAGAGGTGTTTGTTGCACTTGGATTGCTTTTTTTGTTCATTGTGATTCGACGAAGCATTCGCAGGTGGATGGGAATGAAACTGGTCCTTCAAACCAAAAAATTTGGCTGGAACAAACCTGTGAGTCGCGATCGATTGAAACGCATTTGGGTCTATAACCTACTCGAATTGTTTGTTAATACGTGCGTTGGGATTGCGTTGGTCAAGTTGACAGTATATGCCTGGCTTCCGGCATTAGCGCTGTTTTTTGTCGGATTAGACAACTTGGTTTTTAGTTTTCTCGGGACATATATTAAAGGATTCAGGGTTGGGGTGACAAGTAAGGCGGTCATTTCTGCGGATCGAGAAGTCACATTGATGTATTACGATGGATTAAGAAGGGTTTCTATACACCAAGGATCGCTGTTTTTTGATTACATCAAAGGCCTTCAACTTCATTTTCCGATGGACTGTATCGATGAATCAGATCGCGGCGAATTTTTTACCACACTCGAGAACCAACTAGACCACAAAAAAGTATTTGTAACAAGAAAAAGGGACTAACCTGCTCAACTTTAATAGTTTTCAACATTTCGCCGTTGTTTACATTTTACTGTTTTTTGAAATTCAGTATAATTATTTCATAAAATTACATCCGAATCAGTAGGTTTCGGTTGACACACGTTGTGCGAACCAACTACTACAAAGGATAACCATGGAACGAGACCGGGCGCTTTACAAAGTGGACGATACGGCAGAAGATATTTTCCGACTTCAAC
>CANHQC010000182.1 GCA_947462695.1 Flavobacteriales bacterium
CGTATCATCATACGTCCAAACAAAGGAATTGCTATTAAGGGTGTATATGGTTATCAGCGGTATGCATTTGAGGAAGGTCGAATTAAATATAGCCCAGGAATTGTTCGAGGAATTGATGGTGAAATCCACTTAAATGAAGCCATCAAAAAGATGGAAAATGCGAAGCTCGACATCTCAATTGGTGGTTCCTTCGTTAGTAAATACGAAGCAGACAATAATTCTGAGTTAATCCTGCCTGAAAACATTGGTGTATATGGCGGTCGAGCAAAATTGCGTTATGGTAGATTTACGTTAGACGGAGAATATGTAACTAAAGGACAAGATCCATCGCAAGACAATGGGTACAATTACAACCCTGGTCATGCAGCAATGTTTAACTTAGGTTACTCACAAAAAGGCCTTGGAATATTGCTTTCTGGAAAAAGTGTAGACAACATGAGCTACCGATCGGATCGCACGAAACAATTGCAAAATGCATTGATTAACTTCTTACCTGCTTTAAACAAAACACATACCTACAATTTAGTCTCCTCGCTATATCCATATGCGACGCAGCCTGTTGGGGAAATGGCCTTCCAAGCGGAAATTATCTATACCCTGAAAAAAGGATCAAAACTAGGTGGTAAATATGGGACAACGATTGATGTGAATTATTCAAGTGCGTACAGACCGATGCGTCATACCTCTGGAATCAACCCGCTCGATTCAACTGGAATTACATACACCTCAGGTCTATTCGATATTAGCGATAGTTTGTACTGGCGGGACATTAATTTCAACATTACCCGGAAATTTTCGAAGAACTTAAATGCCGTATTTAGCTACTATAACATTGTGTTGAATAACGATGTCGCGAGTGTTACGAAAGAAGTTGGTTTAATCCGATCGAACATTTTTGTGGTTGAACTTGGGTATAAATTCAAGAACAAACAAAGCATTCGTTTGGAACTTCAGGCCCTTGTAAATAACCGCCGTGATAGTTTGGAAAACGAAGTGCAACTCATTGACCGCGGCGCAGAGAACACGATTAGTTACGGTGACGCACGCCCAGTTGACAAAGGAGATTGGGCAACGGTACTTATTGAATACACCATCAATTCGAATTGGTTCGTGAGTGTCATGGACCAATACAATTTTGGAAATCCTGATGCAAAGAAAAGAGAACACTACCCATATGCTACAGTTGGATACATTCGAGATGCTACGCGCGTAACGGTTTCTTATGGGCGCCAACGTGCAGGTTTATTTTGTGTAGGTGGTGTATGTCGTCCGGTACCATCCTCCAATGGTTTAACTGTTTCTGTTACACATAGTTTTTAAGTCATGAAAGTCAACTTTTTAGTCATTTTAAGTCTCGTTGGATTACTAGTTGTTTCTTGTGATAAAGTAGACAACCCGTTTCCACCGTCCATAAATACGGATTTAGACACAACGATTTATCCTGGTAATTGGTCAGATTATATTGCGAACGAATGGCCTGATTTCACCACTTTACCTAACGACGATCCAAACAGAAATGCCATCATCGAAGATTTTACCGGTCATAACTGTAGTGCTTGTCCGGCAGCTGCAACAGTAGCCCACAATATTCATGTGTCGAATCCATCGCGTGTGTTCATTGCAGGTATCCACGCATCGAATACAGCGGATGGCACCTCATCTTTTCAAGATGTCAATGTTTCTCAAGGTTACACGATTGATTTTACCAATCCGCAAGGATTAGCCTTGGGAGCCTATTTCGGTGTTACTTTAGCGAACTCAGGATTTTTTGGAAACCCGGCTGGTACAATTAACCGTGTTCCCGATAACGGAGAGTATTTTTCAGCTGATGGATCTTGGTTATCAAAGACAAATGCGGTATTGTCGTCTTCACCTAAGGTCGCAATTAAGGCAAAATTAAATTACTTCGAAACGCCTAAACATGGTTTCTTTTTGCACACTGAAGTCGAAAAAATAGATAATAATTTAACGAACGATCTAGCTATGGTCGTCTACCTGATTGAGGATTCTTTGGTAGGACCGCAAAATGTCACTAATGTCTTGACTCCTAATTACGTTCACCGCGATATCATGCGTGGGACATTGGACGGCACACCTTGGGGCAGAACATTGACGAGCGCACTAATGACGAACGGGAAATATTACCTGGATTACAGTTACATATTACCCAATCAGCTTGCTCCACAAGGCGTTACCTCAACTCATAATGCCGAAAACATGCACGTACTGATATATGTGTACGATAAAGTCACATTAGAGATTTATCAGGTCATTAAGAAAAAGATGGTTCCTTAATTAAGGTTGCCGTTCGACGTATACAGCCGTTCCATAAGCAAGTACTTCTGTCATTCCCTGCATTACTTCATTCGATTCATAGCGCATATTGATAACTGCATTTGCACCGAGATTTCTAGCGTTAGTAGTCATAATCTCCAGCGCTTCTTGACGGGATTTTTCGCATAGATCGGTATAAATCGTACTTTTTCCACCAAAAATAGCCATGAATCCACCTACAATGTTTCCTCCAACGCCCCGAGATCGAACGGTTATTCCCTGAACCAATCCAAGTTGTTTGTGAATAGTATATCCCTCTAAATGTGTGCTCGTTGTAATCAATACGTTTTCCATGTCTGATTTATTTATTCAAACTCAATAAGCACAACGCCTTTTTCTACTACCTGACCATTTTCTACAAGAATCGCTTTGACTTTACCAATTCCCTCGGCTTTTAAACTGTTTTCCATTTTCATGGCTTCCAACGAGAGAATCTCATCACCTACCTGCAGTTCTTGGCCAACTGAAACATGAATCATGACCACGCGACCAGGCATTGGTGATTGCAATTCCTTTAGCTTCTTCACTTTCGGGACATCTAATCCCATTGATGAGATGAGTTCATCAAGCGGACCACTTTTTCGAATATCAAAAACACGGTGGTTGATTTTCACCTTGATTTTATTCTCCTCTGTTCGATTTTCGATCAATTCCCCATGAAATGTCTGACCTTTATACATAATGGTAAAAAAACGGTCATCTTCCCACTGAATAACTGAACCGTCAGTACCAACAGTTTCTCTTCCATCAAACATCCAAAGCGTACGCATAACAAAATATATTTTAACAAAAATAACAGAATCTTAAGGAGAAATAGACTTGGGTAGGTGACAATTAAAATTATTTCGTCAGTTTTGTAGACCTAAAATTGATCTATGAAAAGTCCAATTTATCTCTTTTTTTGCGGGATTCTGTTTACTACCGCTTGTGCAACTCGACCATCAGAAACATCAGCAACCGAAAAGGTGGGTGAGCAGTCAGTAGACATTATTGAAGAAGCAGATCTGCCTTCCGTGCGAACAGACCAGCCTGTTTATCGTTCCACAGAAACTATTTTAACGGACCTGTTACATACAAAACTTGAGGTCAATTTCGATTGGAAGAAATCCCGTATGAATGGAAAAGCGACCATTACAGCAAAGCCACATTTTTATCCATCTGATAGCTTAATTCTGGACGCAAAAGGAATGGATATTCTTTCTGTATCAATTGGAAAACAACCCCTTAAATACTCATACGATAGCCTAGAATTAAAAATCAAATTAGGTAAAACATACACCCGAAATGATACCTATACACTCGTTATTGATTATGTAGCCAAACCAGAAGAACGCATAACCGGCGGAAGTGCTGCAATTGCATCTGACAAAGGGTTGTACTTTATCAATCCGACCGGAGAGCAAAAAGGTAAAATGCCACAAATTTGGACACAGGGAGAGACGGAAGCCAGTTCAGTTTGGTTTCCAACGATTGATACTCCAAACAGCAAAACAACCCAAGAGATTTTCATTACTGTAGAAGACAAGTACACAACATTATCCAACGGTAAACTGATTTCTTCTGTCAAGAACCAAGACGGCACACGCACCGATTATTGGAAACAAGATTTGGCGCACGCTCCCTATTTATTCATGATGGGTATTGGTGAATTTAAAGTCGTAAAAGATACTTACACGCGACCGAACGGCTCGAAAATGGAAGTGAATTACTACGTAGAACCGGAGTGGGAACCCTACGCAAAAGCAATTTTCGGAGAAACACCTAAAATGATTGGTTTCTTCTCGAAGTTGCTTGGTGTAGAGTATCCATGGGATAAATACCATCAAATTGTTGTTCGCGACTATGTTTCAGGAGCAATGGAAAACACCGGTGCGGTCATTTTTGGTGATTATGCCTATAAAACAGACCGTGAATTGCTAGATGCAAACGATGAATCTACCATTGCTCATGAGTTATTCCACCATTGGTTTGGAGATTTAGTAACCTGCGAATCTTGGTCGAATCTCCCGTTGAATGAGTCTTTTGCGAACTACTCTCAGTACTTGTGGGATGAATTCCGTCATGGTTTGGATGAGGCGGACTATCAGGCAGAGGCGGAAGCAGATGGGTATTTTCAATCTTCTCAGGCACAAGGCCACCATGAACTGATTTGGTTTGATTATGAGGATAAAGAACAAATGTTTGATGGACATTCGTACAATAAAGGCGGACGAATATTGCACATGCTTCGGAATTACATGGGAGATGAAGCGTTCTTTTTGGGAATGAGTAGTTACCTAAAAGCGAATCAATTCAAACCGGCAGAATTCCACCAGTTGCGTCTCGCGTTTGAAGAGGTCTGTGGAGAAGACTTGAATTGGTTTTTTAATCAATGGTTTCTTGGTATTGGACATCCCATTTTATATGTATCACACGAAATGGATTCTGTAACTAAAATGATTTCATTAACTGTAGAACAAAAGCAAGATCTTACTACTTGGCCTTTGTTTAAACTTCCTTTAGAAGTTGCTATTCAAGATGAGACGGGAGAACATATACAC
>CANHQC010000183.1 GCA_947462695.1 Flavobacteriales bacterium
GCATTAGCTTGTCCTGATAACATAATGGTATGAATTGAACGAATACGTTCTTTAACGGCTCGGATGAAATCTGCTCCATTCATTTCTGGCATTTGAAAATCAGTAATTAATACTACTGGTAAAACACCTAATTCCTCCATTCTCCCAATACTTTCTAATGCCTCGATAGGATTGGTATAAAACTCAAACAGCACCTTTTTATTTGTTATATGCTTTCTAAGTTGAAAGTCCAACATTTGCAAGATCATAGGATCATCATCCACACATATTACAGCATACAACATCATTCAAGTCATTCTCTCTATGACCAATAAAGAATTTTCCGAAAGGTAAGTACTATTTTGTTTTTATCCTCAAAGAATTCGAATGCTTCACAATATTTCTGTTATTTTTGTTTCCCGAAAATTGAAGGATATGAAAATACTAGTTTGTATAAGTAAATCACCTGATACCACTTCGAAAATAGCGTTCACAAATAACAACACTGCTTTTGACGAAAATGGTATTCAATACATTGTGAATCCCTATGATGAGTGGTACGCTTTAGTACGTGCTCTGGAACTTAAAGAGGCCGGTGGCGGACAAGTCACTATTATCACTGTAGGCGGAAGTGCTGACGAAGCTGTAATCAGAAAAGCACTTGCCATTGGCGCAGACGAAGCTGTACGGATTGATGCTGATCCCGTAGATGCATATTTTACTGCTACTCAAATTGCTGAATACGCGAAAAACGAAGGGTTTGATTTAATACTTACCGGTAAAGAGACCATAAACTACAACGGTTCACAAGTGGCGGGGATGATTGCCGAATCGTTGGACTTACCACTTATTTCATTAGCAACTAAGCTTGATGTTTCTGATTCAGGTTTAGTATTGGAAAGAGAAACCACGGGTGGTGTCGAAGTGATAGAAGTTTCAACTCCGGCTGTAATTTCCTGTGCAAAAGGTATGGCTGAACAGCGCATTCCAAATATGCGCGGAATTATGGCTGCACGTACAAAACCACTTCAGGTTGTTTCTCCTGTTTCTGTTGAAACACTTACTGCATTTGTATCCTATGAAATGCCGGATGCTAAATCTGCTTGTAAAATGATCGATCCATCAAACATGGACCAACTTGTAGAATTACTTCATAATGAAGCAAAAGTGATTTAAAACAGTAAATTATGTCAGTACTTGTATATATACCATCAAATAATGTCCTTCCAAAAGCTGCTTTAGAAACAGTAACTTATGGTAAGAAAATTGGTCAGGATGTAGTTGTCATCACCAATGGAACGGCAGATGATGCCATGTTAAGCACATTAGGTGTGTATGGCGCTAGTCGCGTGCTAATTGACCGTTCTTATGAAGGCAATGACCCGCAACAACTTACGCGATTGATTGCAAACGCAGCAAAAACCTGCAATTCATCAACTATTATTTTCTCTCACGATGTGATTGGAAAAGCTGTCGCTCCCCGCTTGTCTGTACGTTTAAAGGCAGGACTTGTAGCTGGAGCTGTAGCATTACCGAATACTGATGGGACAGTTAAAGTAAATGTGTTTTCAGGAAAGTCATTTGGTAATGTCCAAGTGAATAGTGCAGTACGTATTATATCCTTACTGCCGAATAGCATTCAACCAGAACAAACGGGATCGTCTTGTTCAGTTGAAACATTTGACGGTCAGGTTGGATCTACCTCAATTGTTGTTAAAAGCACTAAAAAACCTGAGGGAGAAATTCCTTTACCTGAGGCTGAATTGGTCGTTTCAGCAGGTCGCGGATTGAAAGGACCTGAGAATTGGGCAATGGTAGAAGATCTTGCTAAAGTCCTTGGGGCTGCAACAGCTTGTTCTCGACCTGTTGCTGATATTGGTTGGAGACCGCATCACGAGCATGTAGGTCAAACTGGAGTTGCCATTCGTCCAAACCTATATATTGCCATTGGAATATCAGGAGCGATACAACACCTTGCAGGAGTGAATGGATCGAAAACAATGGTTGTAATCAATACCGATCCTGAGGCACCATTTTTTAAAGCGGCTGACTATGGTATTGTCGGAGACGCCTTCGAGGTGGTTCCAAAACTCACCGAAGCGTTAAAAAAATTCCGTGAGTCTTCTCATTAGATCGAATCAGATGTCATATCTTTACATATAACAAAACAAGGAAGCTTTATGCTTCCTTTGTTGTTTGAAGGATCGGAACAGGAAGAAAATGGATAAAATTAAACTTGACATAGCAGGACTGTCATACAGTCAGACACAATCTGGAGCGTATGCTTTGGTCTTGAATGAATCAGGTGGAAAAAGACAACTTCCGATTATAATTGGTGGATTTGAAGCTCAAGCGATTGCCATAGAGTTAGAAAAAATGACTCCGACACGTCCACTAACACACGATTTATTTAAATCATTTGCCATTGCATTTAGCATTCAAGTAAATGAAGTGATTATCTATAAACTTTTAGAAGGTATATTTTACGCGAAACTCGTTTGTGAAAAAGATGGTTTCGTAACTGAAATTGACGCACGTACCTCAGACGCTATAGCCGTTGGTGTGCGATTTAATTGCCCAATATATACCTTTGAGTCTATTCTTTCAGGAGCCGGAACACTGTTAACTGAAGGATTAGATGAAGTGTTAGACGAGCAAAGTACGCGATCAGATTCAGAAGGTCCTGTTTCAACTCTAGCCTCACATTCAATTGAAGATCTTGAAGAAAAATTGGAGGAGGCACTTGACAATGAGGATTATGAATTAGCTTCACGAATTCGAGACGAACTAAATCAAAGGAAATAATAATTTCAATTTTTTACCATGCTACTGTCCATTAAACATCGCTTAATTACCATGAGCTTCCTCCAATTTTTTGTTTGGGGAGCATGGTTAACTACCATTGGAACCTATTGTATGGAAGGCAAAGGCTGGTCTTTTCCTGAGTTTGGGGCAGTTTTCTCAACGTTGGCTTTGTCGTCACTTATCATGCCGTCACTAGTAGGTATTGCAGCCGACAAGTGGTTTCGTTCAGAACAATTATATGGCTTACTCCAAGTGGCTTATGGAATAATATTATTCTTTGTGCCAACCGTTGATGACCCTGACGCGCTATATTACTATGTCCTAGGCGCAATGATCTGCTACATGCCAACGATTTCACTTTCGAACTCCATTTCTTACAGTGTGCTAAAATCAAATGGATTAAGCGTATTAAAAGATTTCCCGCCGATCCGAGTTTGGGGGACAATTGGTTTTATTGCAGCTATGTGGGTTACAAATCTCACGGGAAGTAAAGCAACAGGAATGCAATTTATTATTGCTGGATCTGCCGCAATAATCTTAGGTATCTATTCCTTTACCTTACCTGCTTGCCGTCCAGAACGGTCAGCATCCAAATCAACATCATGGGTTGATCTGCTTGGTCTGAATGCATTTAAGTTGTTTGCAAACTATAAGATGGCACTCTTTTTCATATTCTCCATGCTACTTGGTGCAGCCTTGCAACTTTCCAATATGTATGGTGATGCCTACCTCGACAGCTTTCCACCCGGAACCTTTGTTCAGAAATATTCCACCATTGTGTTATCCATTTCTCAAGTCTCCGAAACGGCTTTTATATTAACGATTCCCTTTTTCATGAAGCGCTTTGGAATAAAGCAAGTCATGCTATTCGCCATGTTTGCCTGGGTAATTCGGTATGGTTTTTTTGCTGCAGGAGATGAAAGTTACTTCGGACTTTTATTGATTGTGCTTTCAAATATTATTTATGGGATGGCATTCGACTTTTTCAATATTTCCGGATCCATGTTCGTTGAAACCACTACTGAAAAAGAAATCCGTTCGAGTGCTCAAGGTCTCTTCGTTATGATGACCAACGGTTTCGGAGCTTTTATAGGTACGATTGCCAGTAGTTGGGTAATAAATGCATATTTTATTAATGCGGATAAATCGACTAATTGGACGGGAGCTTGGTATGTATTTGCAGGTTATTCTTTAGTGGTAGCCGTGTTATTTGCCTTATTGTTTAAGCATCGGCACGATCCGCAGTCTGTGAACGAAATCAGTCATTAAACCACCTTGGATTTAGACAAGTACATTCATCGTATCTTTCAAATCTCTTCAGATCAAGAGTTTGAAGACCTAGCGTTTGAAGCATTTAAGTATCAACGATACCATTGTGACATTTACGGTGAATTTATTGATCGATTAAAACGACCCGATCCAAACTCGTTAACAGAGATACCCTTTCTTCCTATTTCGTTTTTTAAAACACACCAGGTAATTGATCGAAACCAGCGAGCATCTATTGTGTTTAAAAGTAGCGGAACCACAGGGATGGAAAGAAGTAAACACTTCGTTGCCAATGAGGAAATCTATCAACGCTCGTTTTCATTGGGATTTCATCACTTTTTTGGCGAACTCGAAAATTGCGTTTTTGCAGCACTTTTACCAAATTATCTTGAACAAGGTGATTCGAGTTTGATTTACATGATCGATTCGCTGATTAAACAAACGAGGGATAGCAATTCGGGGTTTTACTACGGTAATTTCTCCGATCTAGAAAATGCCTATATCTATTCAGAAAAAACACGAAAGAGATTTATTCTTTTTGGGGTTAGTTACGCATTGCTTGATTTGGCTGAATTGGGATTTAGGTTCCCAAATGCGATTGTTTTCGAAACCGGAGGAATGAAAGGACGTCGAGAAGAATGGTCAAAAGAAAGACTTCACCAAGAATTATGCGCACAATTTGGTGTTAAGGAAATCGCCGCTGAATATGGAATGACTGAACTTCTTTCGCAGGCTTACAGCTCGGGTAACGAACAATTTAAAACGCCCAAGTGGATGAAAGTACTAATGAGGGATGTCAATGATCCTTTTGCATTCGTGCC
>CANHQC010000184.1 GCA_947462695.1 Flavobacteriales bacterium
AAAAGTCGTCATTAGACCCGTTCCATTTGTTATTGTCTGTGTGTTTAATGAATCGTTGAGCCAGAACGAAATAATTTTGTTCGTGTCATTTTCAATGGATTCAATGGATTTTGGTTTTCCGTTAGGGTAGAAATACTTCCACTCACCAATTGGATCACCGATATCGTAGAGTCCTTCAACGAGTAAATTTCCCAGGTCATTCCATTCGCGGTAAATACTGTCTTGAATATCAAGGTAAAAGTAACCCTCATTTTTTGGCTTTTTTCCGGCATAATAAGTGATTACTTTTCCCAATAACTTACCGCGGTAATAATTGCGTTCTTCTTCTAAATTTCCTAAGCGATCGTAATAGAGCCATTCTCCATGTTTATCGTTGGTTTCGTCCAACTCATCTTTATAAAAAGAACCGCTTGATTGCACTTGTTTTTGTTGTGCGTCCCAGAAAGTAGATTGTTTTTTCGTCAAATTTTCTTTGCGAACGACTTGAGCGAAAATCGGACTGATCAACAGAACCGTTAAAAAGCATAAAAGATATCTCATGAATGGTGAATTGGTCACGAATTAGCTTGATAGAATCCTACTATTCCCTGAGCTAAAAGAAATACGCCAAAAGCAACAAAAACGATCCCAATGAAATGATTGAGAATAACCAACACTTTATCTGTTACTAATGGACGCAATTTCTTGGCTCCGAAAATCTTCAATAAATCAAACGAAAAAAACGTTATCAATATAACAGCTATATAATATAAAATAGCGTAATTGTCCGTATCGCCATCAACGGTTGATTTCGCACCAAGCGTTATCACACTAAACCAATAGAATATTACGAGTGGATTGGCGAAATTCAGAAAA
Organism: Flavobacteriales bacterium; assembly: GCA_947462695.1. GTDB lineage: Bacteria > Bacteroidota > Bacteroidia > Flavobacteriales_D > Crocinitomicaceae > M0103. The sequence goes on from CANHQC010000184.1 coordinate 856, forward strand.
AAACCTTTTATGGCGAGAATAGCATAATCGGATGATTTATTGATTACGTTACCGACCTCGTCCATGGGTGTTTCTTTTGTTTTTTTTACATAGGTGACAACACCATAAATCAAAAACAAGACCCCACCTACTATTTTCAAAAGGTCTTGGCGTTCTCCAGATATGATTGCTGAAACTTGAGAATAAAAAACAAAGGCAACCAACACGTAAATGACGTCACTCAAAAGCACTCCAAAATCAAAAGAAATAGCTGCGCGTATGCCTCGACGAATACTGGTTTCGAGTAGAACAAAAAATACCGGACCTACCATTATACTTAAAATGAATCCGGTAACTACACCTTTTATGATTAATTCAATCACATGTTCGTTTTTTACAAAAATAGGGTTTCAATCGCGTTTTCTGGGTTCTTTTACTCGTTATGTGCAGAAATAGTTGTAAAAAATGCATCGTTGATTTCTAAAATGAGGAAATATTTCGGAAACTGTTTACCTTTGCGAAACATCGTCAAAACAGATTGGCCGATTATTTAAAATTGAACATATGAAAAGCTCTGCAGCCAACAAAAAATTGGATGAAATTATTGCTCTAGTTGAAAAGAAAGGATTAGAAGCACCGCAACTTATCGATGAATTAAAGGCTTTGCGTGAGCATGCCATCAAGGAACAAGATCCATTGGTGACTAAAGTTCTGCGACTAACATATGAGTTTTTGGGTGAAAACAGTGCGTTTGATGTACAAGCACAATTTGATGAAGACGAAGAGGGCAATGAATACCCAATGGAAATAGAAGGCAAAGAAAACTTCTTGTACTTGCTCAATTTATTAAAGAATGCAGATCATAAGATCAATCGAGAAGAGATCAAGGACTACAGAACAGCATTAAAGCTAGAACTGTATTAATACCGACTTATTCGTAATTAAAAACATCCTTTTGGGTGTTTTTTTTTGCAGTGAAGTCAACCTTTTTATGATTTAATCGTCTTTACTATGCAGTTGATACTGAATTTGTCAATTGCAACATTCTACTTTTTTTTGTGTGCCTGAAAAGAACGTTATGAGCCCCATCCTGCTGATAAGTTCTTTTCAGGTTTTTTATTGACAGAACTGACAGAACTTGGCGTCTTCCTTGTGTGTGAGTGGTTCGTCTGACTGCAGTAGAGCTGAAATAAACGACTCAAAAAATTCCGGCAATCGATTAACCAATTCGCCCAAATCACCTTCATTCTTAATGCGCAAAGGAAGTACGCCATCTTTAATTGATACCATGGAATAAATGGCTGCTTGTGAAGGAATTACGCCATTCATCTCCCGGTATAAGTAGAGGTACATGAGCAACTGCAATGCGTGTTTGGTTGAATGTACGTAACTCAAGATGTCTTGACCCTCTTTGAATTCTCCCAACTCGACGTGCTCCGTTTTTACTACCCCTGATTTATAGTCAATAACCCTGATTTGATCCCCATATGAATCAATTCGGTCAGCAATTCCTTTGAGTTGTATCTTGCGTGACTCACCGTTAATTTCAATTTCCATTTCTGCTTCCATCGTGAATTCGACATACTCGATAAACAAAGGTTCAGTAAGTTGTGAAATGAATTCCCGCTCCTTTAGTAAAATTCGCTTCGTTAGTTCATTAGCCATCTGAAAGGAAAGGAGGTTTTTCCCTGATTCAAATGCCGTTTTATCTTTGTCAAAGTGAGTAAGAAATTCTTCTTCAATTAACCCGGGAAACTGCATGATCATCTTGTCAACGTCCTGAACAGCAAGGTTTTTAGGAGCAGGATGGATAAGTTCCCCAGACTTATCATGACGCGCATATGGCAGGTATAATTTTTCAAGTACGTTGTGGATAAATGTCCCAAAACGGTTGTTTTCTATTTCCTCTTCAATGGTATCTTCTTCTCCAAAGTCAAGAATGTAGCGGTAATAAAAGTTCAATGGACAGTTCAGGTAGTTCATGACTTTTGACGCGCTAAGCGGAGTCGTTAAAAACTGCTCTATTTTAGCCAATACCTCTTCATTTTTTGAAATTTCAACTGGGCCATAACTACTTTCTGACGTGGGGATACTGTACAGCCATTTTTTCATTTTTACGTGACTTTCTCTGCACAACTCTAGTTCAATCTGTTTCAAGTAGCGACTGGCTTCATTACTTCCAATATTCTCTTTTGCGGTGGTATAGGTTACCCACATTTCTTCACAGCCATGCAATAAGCGGTAGAAGTGATGCGCAAATAATCCTTGTTTTTCGCGTGGCGTCGGCATCTTGAAAAAAGCCCGAAGATCCATCGGGATCATTGATTGAAGGGGATTTGTTGGAGGCATTTTTCCTTCATTCATACCTACCACATAGATCCGCTTGAAATCCAATAAGCGTGTTTCAAGTAATCCCATGAGTTGAAGTCCTTTTAATGGAGACCCGTGAAACGCCAGTGATTTTCCGCTCCAATGTTGATGAAACAACTGTTTGAATGTGCGCAACGAACTATCCGGAAGTCCTTCTTGAACGATAAGCTGAAAATCGCGAATCACTTCGTCGAAACGTTGAACTACCGCACGTTCAAAAACCGTTGAATTTAGCATCCGTTCGTGGAGGAAATTATTCAACAGTCGTATAATGCGCATTGCTTCAACCCAATTGCTATTCCAGTCAGTTGAAATGAGCTTGATCAGTTCGTCGTGTGTTTCCCCTGCATTGATGTTTTCTGGGTTGATAAACAAGCTGTTTTTTGCGATCATTTTTTGTTCAAGTGCGGCGCATGCTTTTTTCTCTTTTTCGCTTAGCACTGCATGGATAAATGGATGTCGCCAGATTTTTCGCAAATCATGAACGTAAAGCGACTTGGTGTTAAACTTCCGTTTCGATTCCTGAACGGAAAACAACATGTCTACCCATGTTCGTAGAGCGGTATATTGAAGCGGTAAACCCAACGTCACGTTTGCTGTTCCAACTTGTTTAGGAATGTTTTTCAATAGCGGATTGATAAGCGTCTCGTCAGCTAACAATACTAACGTATCGTTTAACTCTTCTGCTGAAAGTTTACTCAGCAATGTTGCTACTGCTTTTACTTGTCCCGTGTGTTGGGGACATTCAATCGTGTGAATGACCTTTTCGTTTACCGTTAACTCATTTTGAATAAACGGCAGGGATTTTACACCCAATTCATCCATTAACGAACGAATAAACATCCCTGCCTCATGCTGCTTCGAATGGACATAATAGGTGTCAGCATCAATTAAAATATGTCCTCTCCCCAAGACATGAAGTTGCTTGAACAGTTTTAGTTCAGCTTTAGAAAGTGCATTGAAGCCAGCAAATATAAATTGACGTTTAGCATCTGTGGAAAAAAGCCGTTCAGGTTGGTCTGCTAATTCGCGGTATGCTTTGCCCGCATATTGCAATCCTTTCTTTTCCAGGTTTTCGTTTAATTGTTTAAAGTAAACAGGAAGTAAATCCCAGAATTCCATGAACTTTTTTTGCTGTTCAGTTAACGGTTTTTCGCTGCTAAAACTCCAGTTTTCAATTTCTTTCACATCGGATAGGTTTCGAAATAGTTGTTTAGGATCAACGCAGTACCTGTCAATTTCGTCAAAGTCGCTCAACAACATGCCTCCCCAAGACAAGAAATCATCGAACGACTGTTGTTCTTTACTTTCGACTACTTCGCAATGGATCGCATACAATTCGATTAAGGCACGTGTTTTATCAATGATGGGAAAATTGGCGTGTTTTCGAACCAATTGATCGATCGTTATCATTTCAGGTAACCATACTGGTTTTTTATGAATGGAATACCATGAGGCAGCAATGTACTTTTTTGCCCGTTCGGAGGGTAAAACAATGGTTAAGTGTCGCGGATCGAGGTGCTCTTCAATGTACGCGGTTAGTTGTTCAATGAATTTCATGGTTAAGATTTTTGGGCAAGGAAACGCCAATAGGTGGCGCGATTTAGCACGTGTGTTTTGATGTGTGGATAAGCTTCAGTAAATGAA
>CANHQC010000185.1 GCA_947462695.1 Flavobacteriales bacterium
TACAAAAATACACAAACAAACCCAGTTGATGCGATTATTCTTAGCGTTCCTTTTCGCGATTTAATGCCTGTTGGATAAAAAAGAAGGTCTGGTCTATCGTTTGGTATTGACCATTCGGCATCGGACCTAGTGCAGGCGCTTGAACAATGTAGCCATTTGGATCGATCAACACATAGGTTGGGAAAGCTTCAACCTTGTAATTTTTCCAAATCGGATTGGTGCTTTCCACTTCGAAGACATTCCAAGGAATCGATTGAACAAAAGGTGTTCTAACGCCATTTTCCAGTTCTTTTTCTGGAATTACGGTGACAAATTGAATGTCAGTACTGTATGCCTTGTGAAGTTTTTGTAAAGGAGCTAATTCAATTGAGTTCGTTGTTTTTGATGGATCGTAAAAATGAATGTAAAGGTATTTTCCTTTGTAATTCGAGATGGTTTTCATTTTTCCATCAGCTGTTTTTAACGCAAAATCTGGTGCTTTTCCACCTTGTGCCAATTCAGTCAATCGTTCGAGAACATTTCGTGCAATTCGCGCATGCTCGGGAAACATACTTCCTTTTGATACACTATCTAAAATGGTTAAAATGTTGGTTTGTGGAAACTCATTCGAGTAATACTCTTCTGCGAGCGATTTAATCATAACCAATTCTCTTAACCGAAGATTACTAAGCGTGAGTTCTCCACCAAGTGCGCGCATGATGAGCGTCGGACTGCTTTTTAATACGCCAAGATAAACACGGTTATTTGTCTCCATTTCTAACCTTGGAATCATTCGGTCATAAAAGGCATTGAAATATTCCATATACGCATCGTTGCGGTAAAAAACAGGCGAATTCTTTAGGTAAAAGTCATGTTTTTCATAACGGTTTCGTTCAGCGGCGTATTGAATATTATCCAAAGTAGCCACAGAAAACTTGATATACGCTTTGAGGAAGGTGGATGGATCGCTTGAGTAGTATTTCTCCGCAATGGTTTTGAATTCGTCAATGCGTTGGGCAAATTCGATGGGCTTCACATTTTTCAAATAATAGTAATTCGCTACATACTCATCCATCCATTGCTGAAAGGAAAGTACCTTGTAATTAATATCCATGGAGTCAAGCGACACAAAAGCCAATTCAATTTTATTCCCATCTGTTCGGTAGGCATCATAACGATCTTTCTCTGGAATATACAACTCATAATTTCCTCCCGGATCGGCATATAAATTTGATACATTTCGTCCGGCACGCAGCACAATCTGCTGGGTTTCTTTGATTTCAGTTACAATCTTGAACGTACTATCTGGTTGAACAGTCGCGGTTGCTAGAACAGTTTCTTTATAGCTTAGGTAATCCTCGATTTCACAAATGGCAATGGTTTGACCGATATAAGTAGGCGCAATACCACGAAACGTTGTGGCTCGCGAAGCCTGGGAGTGAGTCACAAAAGAGACACAACCAACGAGTATACTTAAAGCGAACTTTCTTATTGACATTCTGCTGACTTCTTTTCCTTAAACGAGCTGATCAGCATTTGTTACAAATTGACTGATATCCCCACCGCTTTTGACTATTTCACGAACAATGGACGCATTTATCGCGCCAAATTCAGGCTCGGTCAGGACAAAAATGGTCTGAATTCCCGACATCGTTTCGTTCATGAGTGCAATTGATTTTTCATAGTCAAAATCTTTTCCATCTCGCAACCCGCGAACAATATATTGGGCACCTTTTTCTTTGCACAACTTTGTGGTAAGTCCACTGAAATCAACAACAGATAAACGGACATTATCGAACAAGGTGGAAATGTGCTGTTTTCTTTTTTCTAGATCAAACAGTGGAGATTTGCTTGTGTTTACTCCTATAGCCACAATCACTTCGTCAAATAAATCAAGTGCCCGACGCGTTACAGATTCATGTCCTTTCGTAAATGGATCAAATGATCCAGGGAAAACGGCAATTCGTTTCATGCTATTGGTTGTCCTTGGTGAAAAAACTAAAATAGACATTTCCGTAGCTTCGGACAAATTCGAAGTTTGGAAGTTCATTAAGTTTGGTGTCTCTTCCGTGCTCAACAATAAGCCAAGCTCCTGGATTCAATAAATTTCTTTGATAAATCGCCTGAACCAGTTCTGCGTGTTTGCTGTATGCGTATGGGGGATCTGCAAAAATAAGGTCAAAAGTTTCCTCCGTTCGTTCTATAAAGTGTACGATGTCCTCTTTAATTGTGGTTAAACCAGATGTTATTCCCAGTTGTTTGGCTGTTTCACTTATGTGTCTCAAGCAGCGCGAATTTTGATCCACTGCGATGACATTTCCAGCTTCTCGAGATAAAAATTCGAAGGAAATGTTTCCTGTCCCCGAACATAAATCAAGAATCCGCAGATCGTATAAATCCAACTGATTTTCAAGAATGTTAAACAATCCTTCTTTAGCGAAATCTGTTGTAGGTCGAGATGGAAATGCCTTCGGTACAGAAAACCGACGTGCTTTGAATTTACCACTAATTATACGCACAGTCGTTGAGCATTAGTGATAAAATGGGGGTCGTTCAAAAGGGTTAACTTGCTCAAATCAGGGAATTTACTTAGCTGGTTAATCAGCTCTTCACTAAATTCCGAACCCGATCCAATGCCCTGAGTAATTCGAAGTTTACCCTCCTGATTCATTAGTTCCTTTTGTTGTAAAACAAAGGCAAGGTGGTAAACGACATCTTCTATCGACTGATAATCGAAATGCGATGAATAAATCAACTTGTTTTCCTTGGCCATCATTAATGAAAAATAGGTGCCGTATGGAATTAATAAAATCGCTAATCGAAATGTTGAATCTGCAAATAGGCCCCGAATGAGGTGGGAATTTTCATGTTGTAAAACCGTTCTTGGAAAGCGCGTTACAATGTACGATTTTACCCAGTCCGGTATCTGATAAATATTGACTATTCCATGCTCTGGAATTCGGTTGTAATCAATCGTTCCAGCGGGGATGTCTTTACCAAAGCACAGGTTGAATAATTCCACCGGATTTGATTCTCCAAAAATATTTGATGGAACTAATGTCGAACGTTCGGCAGACCAGGATAACGTGTATTCATCAAAATCCTTTTCTTTCAAGCCGGTTTGCGCATAAAACTCGTCCAATACGTCACGAAATTTGTATTCCTGACGATCTTTGAACAGGTGCTCAAACGTGGAAATAACTCCCATGCTTATTTCCGAAAATCTGACGCCGACTTCAGACAGTTCAATCGCTAATTGTCTACTACTCATGCTTAAACAAAGCTACACATTTCCGCTGAATGCGTAATGACCTAATCCAATTCAATTGACTAACTTTAATGGCCATGTCAGACTCCTTTAATCCAGATCAGTTTCTTCTCGATTTTACTGCAGAATTTGCGTTTGATCCAACGGATGAACAGAAGGAAACCATGCGGGCATTGGTCGACTACTTATTTGATAGTCATCCCCGAAAATTGTTCATTCTTAGTGGGTATGCCGGAACGGGTAAAACAGCAGTTACAGGCGCATTCATCCGAACTCTTGAGCGGTATAAACTTAAATCTCGTCTGTTAGCACCAACAGGTCGCGCCGCTAAAGTACTTGGATCAAGAGCAAAAAACGTGGCATACACCATTCACAAACAAATCTACCGCAGAAAAACTTCATCAGACGAATACAGTGCGGTTTCGTTGAACATGAATTTACATAAACGGACCTTGTTTTTTGTAGACGAGGCCTCTATGATTGCTGATTATGCACAACAAGCAGATGGATCGATTACTTCAAGGAATTTACTCAATGATTTATTCGAATATGTCTACTCAGGAAATGAATGTGCACTTATTCTCATTGGAGATGAAGGACAGTTGCCACCGGTTGGTTCGGATTTTTCTCCTGCGTTAAATGCAGACTATTTGCAACACCATTACCCACTTTTCCGATTTTATTATACGAAATTGACAACTGTTGTACGCCAATCAGCAGATTCCGGGATACTTTGGAATGCGACACGTTTAAGGTCTTCAACGAATACAATTCTTCCGTTTTCTTTGCCTGGATTCAAAGATATCATTCGATTGAATGGTGCTGAGTTTGCTGAAGAACTGGAATCTTCCTTTGATCGGGTAGGGCAGGAAGAGACATTAGTAATCACGCGTTCGAACAAATGGGCCAATCAATACAACAATCAAATTCGTTCGCGCATTTTGTGGTATGAAGAACAGTTGTGTACTGGAGATATGCTGATGGTTGTGCGAAATAATTACTTCTGGGTCAATGAAGAATCACGCATGGGTTTTGTGGCCAATGGCGAGACCATTCAGTTGATTCGATTGAAGAAAATCGAAGAATGTTATGGCTTTCAGTTTGCTCATGCCACCATTCGTTTTGTTGATTACGATGATCTTTCAGAAATGGATGTGCTGTTGTTGCTAGAAGTTCTTCAATCTGATTCGCCAGCGCTTCCACGAACGCGTATGAAAGAGCTCTTTTTTGCCATCGAACAGGATTACCTGAACGAGAAAAACAAGAAAAAACGGTACGAGTTGATTCTAAAGAATCCCTACTTTAATGCACTTCAAGTAAAGTTTGCCTACACCGTAACGTGTCACAAGTCTCAAGGTGGACAATGGGCTCATGTCTACATAGACCAAGGATATGTAGATCCGGCAATTACCATTGAAGATCAAAAGCGGTGGTTGTATACCGCAGTAACCCGAGCCACAGAAAGGGTATACCTGGTAAATTTCCCAGATACTTCTTTTGATGCTGAATAAGTTATTTCAGCTTATTCAATTCACTAAGTTTGATTGATGTTGGGCCGATGGAAATTTTTGCTGCCCCCATTTCTTTATTCAACCGATCAATGA
>CANHQC010000186.1 GCA_947462695.1 Flavobacteriales bacterium
ATAACTTTCTTCATTCACATCGACATCTGTATCAGTGTATGTAATAGTATTTGAACTTACGGGTACTTGCCCGATAGTTTCAAACGAACCATTCATTGATTTCCGTTCAAAAGAAATCGCCGTAACTCCACTTGACGCATCTACAGTATGGATTAAGTCCACTTGATTGGCATTTACGGTTGCTACTTTTAGGTAATGAAATGCAGGTTGCGTAGGCGCGATAATCGTAAGGCAAGTTCGGCTAGAAAAGGAGCTAATTCCTGATGAGGAAACAGCTTTAATGAAAAAGCAATAATCTTGTAAACCAATGACATCAACAGTAAATGTCGTGTTCGTGGTTGTTCCAACTAGCTGATAAGCTTGACCATTTAAGCTACTCCAAATTTCATAACTTGTTGTTCCATTCCATGCTGAATAAGCATTCCAGTTCAGCACGACTTCATCTGTACAGATATTCAATTCATGCGTTAGAAAGATTGTTGTGTGAACAAGCGCTTTAGCTGACGTTTGGAATGTCGGAGGAACTGAAGGTGTATAGCACGAGTCAAATGCAGCCACTGAATAGGAGAGAGGTCCCAGTGAAACATCAGGAGAATAACTGTAGGTTGTTGAACCGATTCCCCAAACGGTATCTAGTTCGTATAAAAATCCAGCACTATTATAGGTGTAAATCACGTAGCCGTAAGTGTCATCTTGTCCGTTTTGATTCCAAGTTAGCGTGAGTATATTCGTTAGCGTATCAATGGAAACGGATGAAATGATTGGAATATCCGGAGTAAGCATGTCTTCAAAATCGTCACCGTCGATTGTTGATGTGAAATCGCACGGTTGATTAGGCAGCACAATTTGGTAATTCAGAAACGCTTCACAAATATCGATGGTATCTTTGTAAAAATTCAATCCGTAAGGAACGCTATCGATTAATGTCCATATTCCACTTGGGTATTCTCGATAGATGTGGTAAAAGTCTCCCATTGATGCTGTTGCCGGATTACTTGGATCGTTCCACTGTAAAATTGCTGTACCATTAGAAGGGTTAGTTACGTCAAGCAGAATTGGTTTTAACGTGTCACTGTAACGGCGCGTATTCCCGTTGCAGCCAGAAATAACAGTAACATAATAATCCTGAGGAGTTACCACTCCTGCGATTGAATAACTTGTTGTGCCAATATTGGGAATTGTCGTCAGCAAGCCGCTTTGGAGCGAATAGACCTCATACCCCAAAAATGATCCTGCTGGATTGGCAACCTGTTCCCAATTCAAGGTAATTGTGCCATTTGTACCTCCTTGAATACAGCTAATTCCCGGAGCTTCAATGACGCCTGGATTGACCACATTTATGGTGACCGTTGCATAACGGACTTCGGGGATTGCGCAATAGTCATCTTGAACTCTAAATACAAAATGATAGGGAACAGTCGTCAAGCCATTACCAGTGGCATCCAGGAGGTGGTCACAACTCGTTTGCCACGAAAATTGAGCATTGACTCCTTGATTTCCAGTGATTACAGGTGTGGCATTCAATGTGGCACATGGTGGTGTATCACAGCCGGTTGATGAGGTGAAATTAGTTCCAAAAAGAGGTCCACTGGCCATTAAAAGGTTTTGTTGCGGAGATCCATTTTGAAGATTCTCTACATCTACACTGGAAAGGGTGAAGTTGACTAATGAACCTGCAGAAACTGTTGTTTCGAATGAACCTGCAAAAGGAGGTGTAATCGATGGAGGATTGTTCGCACCAGTACATGGAAGAACAGCGACTTGCATTTCGCGCTCCACCTCAGCGTTTAAGTAACCGTTTCGATACGACCTTATTCGCGCCTTGATGACGTAATTTCCAATGGTGTTTGAAGTAAAAGACAATTCACCAGATAATGGATCAATAACGGCTGGAATATTTCCAGGATTAATTGTTGTTCCCGGTGTAGGTGAGGTTGGACTGAAACCAACTTCATACGGAATGGGAATCGGATTTGTAGGCGGATCGTAAATGCCAGTTGGAAAATGATTGAATGGCGTGCCAAAATCAATGAATAATGAATCGAGATCTGGATCTACGGCATTCATGTTGTATTGGTATGGACTTCCGGAGCAGTTTACAAAATGTGGAGCTTGCAGAAAGATGGGAGCGTTGTCAACACATCCGGATGTTGTATTTGGAGTCGCAAACATTTTTGCCGCAATCGTAATTCCATAGTTTGACGGATTGGCGAGGTTGGTTATTGAGCCACTTCGTGAAAAATTCTCGTATGTAAATGCCCAACCTTGTGCTGGGGGAATTCCTGAAATAGCAATTGGTGCACTGCGATAAACGATTTTTTCAACGGCTCCGATTCCATTTCCGGCATTCGCTCCTGAACCGCAATCGAGCGGATTGGGTGATCCAGTTACTGGTGAACACGTTGGGGAAACATCGATTCGTTCAACAAAAGGTAGAATGATAGATGTAAGGGTCGGGTGATTCCAAACCTTAACTTCTTCTGAAATGGTATTGACTTCAGCACCGTTGCAATCTCGGTAAAAAGTCAATGTAAACACATAGCTTGTTCCTTGGCATTTCCATGTTAATTCACCCCCTAATACATGCGAAGCCTTACTTCCAAACAGGAAGAAAAAGGAAAAAAGCAACGCAATAAAGAATTTCATGATGAGAAAAACGGTATTAAGTACGCATTAGTATAAACGGATAAAGTCAAATTTCGTTGCTCAACCTGCACTTACAACTGTCATTTCGTTCCAATTCAAGTATTTTTTTGCCAATTCTTGAATCCGCTCAGGTGAACAACCTTTAATGCGTTCAATAGATTCATTGTAATAGTCTAGTGAAATTTCAAAAGGTTCGACGCTCAAATGTAAGTCCATCATAGCGTAAGCACCATCTGCACTTTTCAGCAACTGACCGAGCATATAGCTTTTTACAAGAGACAACTCTTCCTCAGAAACCAATTCATGTTGAAGGCGTTCAAATTCTTTTTTTATTTCAGTCAATGTGGCTTCCGTGTGTTCCGCACCAACCTCTGTGGCAATTAGAAAGTAACCGCTTTTTTGCAATTCAACAACCATGCTCCCGATTCCATACGTGTAGCCCTTATCTTCTCGGATGTTGCCCATGAGCCGACTACCGAAATAGTCCCCCAATATGGTGTTGAGGACAAGGAATTCTTCATAATCTTCATGTGTTTTGTTGACGAATGATCGCCCAACTCTAATGGCAGTTTGCAGCGCTCCGTCTTTCGTGAAATGGTATTTTTCCTTCAGATTTATTGGTGCATTAAAGTAGGTAGCTGGTGCAGGTTGTGCCCATTTACCGCATAGATCGATAAGTGCATCGATGTCATCTTGACTGAAATTACCAATCACAACAACTTTTTTAAGTCCGTTGAGGTAATTGTCACGATGGAAGGATTTCAATTCATCAATTGAAATCGAATCAAAATCAGTGATTTCGGTGATTCTACCGTATGGAGAGTCATTAAAAAGTCGTTCTTGAAAGGCGCGTTGAGCTAGAAAACTCACTTTTTCCAAGCTCACTTTAAATTTCTGTTTGCGCTCGTTAAGAAGGTCTTCAAATTCGTGTGTATGAAACGCTACATTGGTTATGGCATCATGAAGAATGTGCAAAATTGGCAACATGTTCTCGCGCAAGGCATACATAGTCACTAAGCCATTTTCCTGTCCAATTCCCGATTCAAAATACCCACCTAAATAATCGATTGCATTGTGCAATTCCACCGATGTTTTCTCAGCAGTTCCAGAAAGTAAAATGCCGTTTGTAAGTGCTGCAACGCCTCGTTTTCCAACAGTTGTCCCTGCGTGAAAATAAAAATCAACCCGGGAAGTTTCGTTAGGCACGTTGCCCATGTGGTAGAGTTTCACATGCTGGTTGATGTCGTACGTTTTGGGTTTAATGAAATCAATCGAATCGATTTCGTTTAATGCCGGTGATAAAGATCGATTAAACATTGGGAGTCGCGTTTACCTTTAGTAATGAACAATTAGATTTCTTAAATAACTTCATTGCAGTTTCTTGCAAATGAACGGGCTGAATAGCATCATAAATGGTGGCCTCCTCATTAATGCCATTCGCATCTCCGATTAATTCAAATTGGCTCAGATTCATCGCGCGATTGAGCAATCCTTGTTCCTCAAACTCGCGTGAAGTTTTTAATTTATTCATTAATCGATGCAATTCATGATCCGGCATGGCATGGACTTTCATTTTTTCCAATTCTTCCCAAATGGCTTGATCAACCTGGTCAAAACTTACCCCATCATTTAGCTTTCCAGAAATAACCAATAAACCATTATCTAGTGATCCGGTGATGTATGCTCCAATTTCTGAAACCAATTGCTTATTTTTCTTCAATTCAGTATATAAACGCGACGATTTGTCTCTGCCCAATGCATCTGAAAGTACATCCGCCAAATAATAGCCCTCGCTTCTGCGCTCATCCATTTTGAAAGCATAATAAAAAGCATTCGCTGGTACGTTTCGATCAAGTTGTTGTTCCCGAAAAGTGGTCTGTTCAGGTTCCGCCGGTAAAATTCGAGCTGGTTTCATTCCTCCGGGAATATCGCCGTACCATTTATTAACCATGTCCTCAATGTATGCGCGATCAAAATTCCCAGCAACACACAAAATGGCATTTGACGGACTGTAAAACTTATGAAAGAAGGCCCGAACGTCATCCATTTGGGCTTCTTCAATGTGACGGATTTCTTTTCCAATTGTCGCCCATTGATACGGATGAACTTTATAGGCCAACGGTCGAAGATTCAACCACACATCGCCATACGGTTGATTCAGGTAGCGTTGTTTGAATTCCTCA
>CANHQC010000187.1 GCA_947462695.1 Flavobacteriales bacterium
CATCTGCATGTTTAGCTTCAAGGTAGTTCAAGTATTCTTTTTCGAACTCTTTTACTTTCGCGATTGGAACGTTTTGCATTAATCCTTGCGTACCCACATAGATGATGGCAATTTGCTTTTCTACTGGATATGGATCACCTTCACGTTGCTTTAAGATTTCCACGTTGCGTGCACCTTTATCAAGTACCGATTTCGTAGCTGCATCCAAATCAGAACCAAACTTCGCGAAAGCCTCAAGCTCACGGTACTGTGCCTGGTCCAATTTTAATGTTCCAGCTACTTTCTTCATGGATTTAATCTGAGCGTTACCTCCTACTCGCGATACAGAGATACCCACGTTAATTGCTGGTCGAATACCTGCATTAAACAAGTCACTTTCCAAGAAAATCTGCCCATCTGTAATCGAAATCACGTTAGTAGGAATGTACGCAGAAACGTCACCCGCTTGTGTTTCAATGATTGGAAGGGCAGTCAATGAACCCCCACCTTTCACAATTCCTTTCAATGAAGGAGGAAGGTCGTTCATTTGGGAAGCGATAGCGTCATCACCAATAATCTTAGCTGCACGCTCTAACAAACGGGAGTGTAAGTAGAAAACGTCACCTGGATACGCCTCACGACCTGGAGGACGGCGTAACAACAACGATACCTCACGGTATGCTACCGCTTGTTTTGACAAATCATCGTACACGATCAATGCAGGACGACCTGAGTCGCGGAAGAATTCACCGATTGCCGCACCTGTCATTGGCGCGAAGAACTGCATGGTAGCAGGATCAGATGCATTCGCAGCAACAATAACCGTATAGGCCATTGCACCAGCATCTTCTAATTTCTTTACAATTCCAGCTACAGTTGAACCTTTTTGTCCGATAGCCACATAGATACAGAATACAGGCTCCCCACGATCGTAAAACTCACGTTGGTTAATGATTGTATCAATCGCCACAGTTGACTTACCTGTCTGGCGGTCACCGATAATCAACTCACGCTGACCACGACCGATTGGAATCATCGCATCAACCGCTTTAATACCTGTTTGAAGTGGCTCAGTAACCGGCTGACGGAAAATTACACCCGGAGCTTTACGCTCGATCGGCATTTCATATAATTCACCTGCAATTGGTCCTTTACCATCGATTGGTTCGCCAAGTGTATTCACTACACGACCAACCATGCCATCGCCAATTTTAACAGAAGCAATTCGTCCAAGACGTTTTACAGTGTCACCTTCTTTTACTTGTGAAGACCTACCGAGCAATACCGCCCCAACGTTGTCTTCTTCCAAGTTCAATGCAATTCCTTGAAGTCCACCATCGAACTCAATCAATTCACCGTACTGAACACCGTTCAATCCATAAATTCGAGCAATACCGTCACCTATTTGGAGCACGGTACCCACTTCTTGCAGTTCAGCTTCAGAGCGAAATCCGGAAAGCTGTTCTCTTAAAATTGCAGAAACTTCTGCTGGTTTTACATCTGCCATCTTGTGTTATTTAAATTGTCCACTAAGTGGATTATCGTGTTAATGTTTGTTCTAAACTTGCTAATTGACTGGACACTGAAGCATCAATTTGCTTGTCGTCCATTCGGATAATGAATCCACCAATAAGCGATTCATCTATTTCTTCAGTAACTTCAAGTGTGCCTTTTACAGAGGCTTGAACCTTACCAACTATATCTTTTTTCGTTTGCTCGTTCAACTTTACAGCCGAAATCAACGTAACAGGTGTAATTCCCTTGCTTTGTTTTAGTTGAGCTTCGTATGAATTAGCTATTTCCCCTAAAAGGTTTTCACGTCTGTTTTTTGTAATCAATTCGATAAACATCATGGATAATTGATCGAATGAACCAAACAACTCCTTGAAAATATTCATTTTCTTGTGTGAGTTGATCACAGGCGAATTAAGAAGAATGGCGAAATCTGCTACCTCCGTATTCACATGAGCTAACTGTCGCATATCATCTGCAATACGTTCAACTTTGTTATGCTCTGTGGCTAACTCCAATAATGCTTTCGCGTATCGTGCGGCAACTTTTGTGCTTTTCATTGCTGATTAGTTCAAATTTATGTCACCAGCCATTTTATCGGCCAACGCTTTTTGTTTATCTTCAGATGACAACTCTGTACGAACGATTTTCTCTGCAATCTCCAACGAAAAGGCCGCAACTTGTGTTTTCAATTCCGCTAAAGCAGCTGCTTTTTCAGCATTTATCGACTGACGAGCTGATGTTAACACTTTTTCTGCCTCTGTCTTTGCCGCAGACTTTGCGTCTTCAATCATTTTGTTAGCCGTTTCTTTCGCGTCTTTAACGATTGAATCGCGTTCTGCACGCGCTTCCTTTAATAAGTTTTCGTTTTGTGCTTGAAGCGCTTTCATTTCAGCTTTTGTCTTCTCTGCCAATTCCAACGATTCAGCGATTTTCTCTTCGCGCTCGTTCACTGCATTTAAAATTGGCTTCCACGCGTATTTACGCAGTAAAAATAAGAGCGCTAAAAAGATCACTGACTGCCAAAAGAACAGTCCAACTGAAAATTCGCCTAATAACTTTTCCATAGTTTCTATTTACGTCGTTGAATGTTTAAAAAACCGAAAGTCAAACCAACCGTCTGACTTTCGATTCAATTGTTTTTAAACTGCAAATAATGCAGCAAATCCAATTCCTTCAATTAGCGCCGCTGCAATAAGCATCGCTGTTTGAATCTTGTTTGTTGCTTCTGGTTGACGAGCAATTGCTTCCATCGCGCTTCCACCGATACGTCCGATACCGATACCTGCTCCGATTACAACCAATCCTGCACCTACAATAGCTGGAATTTCCATGATGTAATTTATTTATGGTTATTAAAAAAATACAACTTAATGATGCTCGTCGTGATGTTCTTCAACAGCAAAGCCGAAGTACAACGCAGTAAGCATCGTGAATATATAAGCTTGCAGGAAGGTAACCATTAACTCGATCAAGTTCAAGAACAAGGTCAAGCCAAGGAACGAACCTCGTGCAAACCAATTATTAAAAATAAATAGCAAGCTAATTAAGCTTCCTAAAACAATGTGTCCAGCCAACATGTTCGCATACAAACGAATCATTAAGGCAAACGGCTTAATAAATACCCCCAACAATTCGATTGGAGCTAAAATAATTTTCATTGGAACCGGAACTCCTGGCATCCAGAAGATGTGTTTCCAGTAATTTCCATTGGCAGTTGTTTGTGTAATAATGAATGTAATTATCGCTAGTGCAAAGGTCACAGCTATATTGCCTGTTACATTCACTCCAAGCGGCGTCATTCCAATTAGGTTCAAAAACCAAATGAAGAAAAACACAGTTAACAAATAAACCATATAGCGCTTGTAGTACTTTTCTCCGATGTTTGGAATAGCAATATCGTCGCGGATGAACAATACGAGTGGCTCGAAAAATTTCGCTGCTCCTTTCGGCGCCATGCTTTTCTTATAGCCTTTCGCAATTCCTCTAAATAACAAGAAAATGAACAACGCCATCAACAAGGTAACGAAGACATTTTTGGTAATTGACAAGTCGAGCGGCTTGTAATTTTTTGCGTGATGGTGTTCATCATAAACTATACGTCCTTCTGCGTTTGTCCGGTAGATTTTACCATGGTCCAAGCGGTAGTAATTACCTTTTGATTCGACGGTAGCGTGACCATGCTCAAATTTTGATGAAAGAAAAACATGCAACCCATTATCCCAAAGGATTACAGGAAGTGGAAATCCATAGTGCTTTCCTGTACTGTTATCTGAAAAAATATGGAAATCGTGCACGTCCTGCGTGTGGTGTTTCACATACTCACTCATTTCAGAACGCTTCTGATCCTCCGCACTCATTTCAGTAACGGGAGCCTCCCCATGGCCTTTTGCCCCATGCTCATTGGTATTTGCAAATGCCGCGCCCGAACATGCTATCATGAAGGCGAAAAGGATTCCAAGTAATCTTTGCATACGACTATGTAACGATTGTAGATAAAATCGCCGCAAAAGTATGTAGAATTTTAGAATTAACGGCGCGAAAAAAAGTATTTTTCAACTTTTTATTTCGCATTCATGGCACGAACGGTCGAAACGGTTTCATAGACCATTGAAATCGCATATGGAACAAAGAAAAATGCGAAATGCTCACTTCTTACGCCGAGATCCAATGTGAGCATTGGTTTGATCAAAAAAAGAAAGAAACCAAACTTCCCGATACTCATATACAGGAATAAAAATCCCAGTTGGCGCAAGTGCTTTTCTGAACCAAAAGATACTAAGGCTAAAAAGGCGACTGTCCATGACCAGTTGAAGGCATAACAAATCAAAAGAACTACCAGACTCGGCTGTTCGAGAAATGTAAAATGCAACAAAAAGCTTATAAGTAGTAAGCTGGTTATCAAAATTGTGCGAAACAGAAAGGAATTAGTCTTCTTTTTCATTGAGGCGATTGACTTGTTTTAGCACCATGTAGAGAGCAACGACCACGGAAAACAACGTAAATCCAATGGTAAACCATTTTTTTGAAGAGGGGTACAAACCATCAAGGTACTTACCAAGCATTGCTCCAAGAAAGATGGTTGCGCCCATTTGAAAACCAATTCCAGACAAGCGTGCAAATTGCGTAAAACGCCCTGTCTTATGTTGGTTTTCTTTCTTCATTTCGGAGTAAAAGGTAGATAAAAACTGGACGTGAATTAATAAAATTCATCATGAAATTGTTCGTATTCTGTCAAATTTTGACGTTCGAAAAGCAACTTCATATTGTCTTCAGAAATAGCCAATA
>CANHQC010000188.1 GCA_947462695.1 Flavobacteriales bacterium
TCGTGTGTTGAAGGGTAGAATGTGTAACATCGAAAGGCATAATAAGTATAAATTAGATGCTAAGTAATGGATAAGGAAACAAGCGGTTTCAACAAAAAAACATCGTTATCTGAGGAAGATTATTACCTGAGTCCGGAAGGATACATCATCTTTACAGAAGCATACCATCTGAAGCGTGGTTACTGTTGTAAGAGTGGATGTATACATTGTCCGTATGGTTATGATAAGAAAACAGATCGCTTCAAAAAAGATTAATACACGCCTTTTTCGGGGTACTTTCCTTTGTACTGTCCCATCACACTTTTGATATACGCTATATCTTTTTCTGCGTCATCACCAGCATAAAAAGGGCTGTGAAAACCACCAATTTTTCGTTCATAATCCATATAACAAATGTAGATTGGCACATTCGCTCGCTTGGCAATATGGTAAAATCCTTTCTTCCAATTTGGGTTGTATGACCGCGTTCCTTCCGGTGTAAAAACCATGTACATCGTTTCTGATGAATTGAATAATTCCACCGCGTAATCTGTCAGGCGATTGTTCTTTTTTCTATCTACCGGAATTCCTCCTACCGCCTTTAAAATCCAACCGAGTGGTGGGAAAAACAATTCCTTCTTGATAAGAATCTTGGGTTTAATCCCGTACATGTAAAAAGCCAAACGACCGAGTACAAAGTCCCAATTTGAGGTGTGTGGACCTACAGCAATCACACACTTTTTCAATCCCTCAGGCGCTTGTTGATCAATTTTCCAACCGGCAAGACGGAGAATTATCCGAGCTAAATATTTCATGACTCAAAGTTAGGCATTTCATAATTACATGTACATTTGTTTTGATGAAGCAACGCTTGCTGAACACCCTTCTAATCACCGTGCTCCTTGGTTTTCTATGGAGTGTTTTCTTTATTGCACGTTTTTTACTTGAAGAAGAAGTCAGTACGGTTCATCTACATGTTCCCGAAGAAGCAACATTTGCGTTAGAATTAGATGGTAGATCCATTTCGTCATCGATTCTTACCTCAACACTTTTTGAAACAAGGGATGAAGAAATCATTCAACTTGTTGAAGAGCAATTGGCCAAAAAAACGACCAAAGAGACCCCTGAGGTAAGCGATGCAATTGATTATTTGTCGCCAGTTATCTTTTTTCAAGTCCCCATTAATGGACGAACACTTAATGGTTGGATTGTATCCGTTAATAATGCATCTGCATTTCAGAAGCAATTTTCAGTACCAGGAATTGTTTCAGCAGTTCACGATCATATTGGTGTTGTTTTCAAGTTACCGGTTAGGTTGAAAAACAAGCGTTCAATTGTCCAGAAAATAGCCTCAGAAATTGTGCTAAAAAAGGGGAAATCTCCGCTTCTAAGTATTCCTAAAAATGAAAAAGGGCAAATTATTCGGTTTTACTTAAGTGGTAAGTTTTGGGGAAGTGAATTTGAACGTGCATTTTCAACTGCACAATTAGCGTTATCAGATGATGCGCTTACGTTAACAGGTGTACTAGTGGGAGAAGGACAATTAGCTCCAAAACCGAAATGGGAACAACTCAAGCCAAAAGGGTTCCATCTATCGTCCTCATTGTTACCTCCTTCTGCTATCGATAGCTTAAATAAATTAACTTCTGATTACGGTCTAATCCTCCCTCCACTATCAGGATTCAGTATGAACTACTTTGGAACCAAAATCATCACGCACTCAGGTGGCGTTATTGCTGTTCCTCAAATGGAATTGTTACTTCATTGCGCGAAGCCTTTTAAGGTAGACACATTACTTAATGCATACCAGCTTCAAGATATATTCAAATATGAAAAATTAAAAGGCAAATTACATTGGGACAATGAAGATCTTTTTTACAAACAAATTGATGAACGAACCATTTATGTCGGAATTAACGAGACTCCGTCGCTATACATTCCAATTTCCTCACAGTGGCTATTAGCAAAAGGTTCCATAACGCCACTACTCGCAGTTGATGGCGGAAAAATCGTTCAGGCCATTCTAGAAATGCTGCCTATTTACAGATCAAGTCAAGCCTGGGCACGCTCGATGAAAGATGTGGATGTTTCGGTCAAACGCACAAAAAAAGGTCAGGTTGAGATGTCGGCAAAAATAACAATGCAACCCGGTAAAAAGCCCTTGAATGAGCTACTAAAGTTTATGCTAACCAGTGAACTGATCGATTAATTTCTTGAAATAATTAGGAGCCAAGCGCATGCGTGAACCGTACCATGAAAACAACTCACCATCAACAATGGCGATTTTCACGTTTGGGAATTTGAGATTCAGTACCTGAACATCCTCTTCCTTGAATGGATAAGGCTCAGAACTTAATAACAGCACATCCATAGCGTCTTGTGTGAGTTGCCATTCGGGATAACGTGCGTCTTTGCATATATTCACCCAGCCAATTTTCGTGATCATCGCATCAATAAAGGTTGATTTTCCAACTTGAAAATAAGGGTCTTTCCAAATCAAGTAGCGGACACGTAAATTGGTGTTTTCGTTAAATGTTTCAAGTTCCTGGAAAGCTGCTTCGATCTGATCAATCAATCGACGAGCAAGTGGAAGTGTGTTGGTAATTTCCCCTACTGAATGAATCATAGACAACGCATCATCATAACTATTCACATCACTCATCCATACCGGAGCGATTGTTCGGAGGAGCTCTATGTCTTCAATCGTGTTTTCCTCCTTATTGCCAATGATTAAATCCGGATTTAACGACCTTACGGCATCATAATTGACTTTTTTCGTTCCTCCTATGCGTGTTTTAGACTTAAACCAATCACTCGGATGAATACAGAATTTGGTTATTCCCACCACACGATCACCCAATCCCAAATCAAAAAGCAATTCAGTTTGAGATGGAACCAATGAAATGATCCGTTGAGGCGAAAGCGGAACTTCTATAATGCTTCCCAGTTGATCGACAACTGTTTGTGTCATTTATGCCAACGATTCGATGATATCGTAACGGGTAACAATGTGGTGACCTCCATTTTTCAACTCAACCAACACAGCTGGGACTTCCTTGCTGATCAATTTACACAGGTCTTCCACATGCGCTGATTCCTGAACAACTGGAAAAGGTTTACCCATCACTTTTGAAATAGGTGCATCGCGCAATTCAGGTTCATCCACCAATAATTGGTAAATGTGGCTGTCATCGATTGCGCCAACGAACTGCCCATCTTTCAATACGGGAATTTGACTAATGGAGAACTTACGCATATTCGCGATGGCATGAGATACCAACTCCTCTGCGTAAACCGTAACTAATGGACGATGACCATGTTTTTCAACAAGTTCACCAGCAGTTTTAAACTCTTCTTCCAGGAAACCACGTTCACGCATCCAGTCATCGTTGAAAATTTTCCCCACATATCGACTTCCATGATCATGGAATAACACGACAACTACATCGTCATCCTTCAACTGATCTTTCAACTGCAATACTCCTTTTATCGCTGCTCCGGCTGAATTTCCTACAAAAATTCCTTCTTCCCGTGCAAGCTTTCGCGTATACACCGCCGCGTCTTTATCGGTGACTTTTTCAAACAAATCAATGACATCAAAGTCTACATTGGCTGGAAGGATGTCCTCCCCAATACCTTCTGTTATATACGGATAGATTTCGTTTTCATCGAAGATACCAGTTTCTTTATACTTTTTAAAGACAGAACCGTAAGTATCGATTCCCCAGATTTTGATGTTTGGATTTTTTTCTTTGAGGTACTTCCCTACCCCAGAAATTGTCCCTCCAGTTCCAACGCCAACAACGAAATGCGTTATTTTCCCATCTGTTTGCTCCCAAATTTCAGGTCCAGTGGATTCGTAATGCGCTTGACGGTTGGATAAATTATCGTATTGATTAACGTACCATGAATTTGGTGTTTCTTGAGCTAGTCTCCTAGATACTGAGTAATACGAACGTGGATCGGTTGGCTCGACAGCTGTTGGACAAACAACCACTTCAGCGCCAACGGCTCGAAGGATATCCATTTTTTCCTTCGACTGTTTATCGTTTAGTACACAGACCAACTTATACCCTTTCATAATACAGGCCAAAGCCAATCCCATTCCAGTATTACCTGAAGTACCTTCAATAACTGTTCCTCCTGGCTTAATCAATCCGGCTTTTTCCGCATCCTCAATCATCTTAACAGCCATCCTGTCTTTTACAGAGTTACCTGGATTGGTTGTTTCCACTTTTGCTAAAATAGATGCCTTAATGTCTTTCGTTAAGCGATTTAACCGAACAATTGGCGTATTACCAATGGTCTCGAGGATGTTGTTATAAACTTTCATTAACTAATACTTTGAATGCAAATATAGCCAAAGGATTGCTAGTAATTAAGCCAAAAAACGGTTATTGAGTTTTCTTGCATTCATCACGCGACAAACAAATTATCTTTGATTCTGTTAAAGTTGTTATCCGTTAAACAAAGTACGATTGATCATGGAGAGAAGTCAAATTCAAGAGGTTGTAAAGAACCAACGTTCGTTTTTTCAACAACAACCAACTAAATCAGTAGCCTTTCGAAAAGAGACGCTTCAAAAACTGGCAGCTTTACTTAAAACCTACGAACAAGAATTGTCGGAAGCTATTCAGGTCGATTTTCACAAATCTGCTTTTGATACATATACGACGGAATTTGCCTTGGTTTACACTGATATTCAAGAAACGATTAAATCTTTAGCGGAATGGTCGCGTGCGAAACGCGTGCGAACGAACCTCATGAATTTACCAGGTAAATCAACCA
>CANHQC010000189.1 GCA_947462695.1 Flavobacteriales bacterium
GTGTGGTATCGCCGTTGATGCTTGTGAAAATTTATTTGTGGGTCATAAAAATGAAATCCTACACTATGATTCATTGTTAAATTTGGTGAATACCATCCCGTATCCAGACACCATTACAGATCTCGTTTTGGGGTTAAATAATGATCTTCTCGTTGCAGGCTATAACTCTGTGGGTAAAATTTCTTTACAAACCAATCCAAACTGTCAATACGCATTCATCGATATAGAACCCAATGTCATAGCATCTACATGCACTGAGAAAGGTTCCGTGAGCATTCAAGTTTTTGGGGGTACTCCACCCTATGACATCATTTGGAATACAACACCTCCGCAGTATGGCAATGATGCAACGAATTTAAATCCTGGGATCTATACGGTAACTGTGAACGATTCGAAATGCAAAGGAATTAAAGTAACAGATACGGTAGAAATAACTGGAACGATCGGTCTTAACCAATTGATTTCACCGATCGAACCTGTCAATGTTTTTACTCCAAATAATGATGGTGTAAATCCCAATTTTACTCCATATTTAGAAATTATCGAAAATCAAAATTATTTTTCTTCATTTGAATATACACTAGAAATATTCAATCGATGGGGCAATAAGGTATTTGAAACCTTTGACCCAAACACGGGTTGGAATGGAAAAACGGAAGATGGCACTGATTCAAGTGAAGGCGTATATTTTTGGAAATTAAGCATGAAGACAGATTGCGATGATGATCGTATCGAGAAACATGGCTTTTTACATCTAGTTCGATAGTTTGCCGAGTTCCTTCAACGAAATGCTGTGGCTATAAAGAATGGATTTAATTGGTGATTGGGCTTTTAAGCGCAGAGGCACAGAGAATTCTGCATCTAATCATTACTTATTCGTTTTACACCGTCAATCAATTTTGCTTCATTAAAATTCATGAGCAATCCCTTGGATTTATTAGAAATTTTCAAGTAGGTTATAATTTGAGCCATATGTACTAGTAGCAATTCTTTTACTGATTTCACTTCAATAATGACTTGATTTTCTACCAATAGATCAATTTTATAACCGATTTCCACCCTAACATTTTTGTACTTCACGGGGAGTTCAACTTGTCTTTCGACAAAAAGGCCCATTTGCTCCAATTCATAGAACAAACAAGCTTCATACGTTGATTCAAGTAATCCTGGTCCTAGTGTTCTATGAACCTCAATTGCTGATCCTATTATTGTTTTTGTTAAATCATTTATTTCCATATTTTTCTAGTTTGTTGACCATCAAACAAAATCAAAACCTCTGTGGTTCTGTGGTTGATAAAAATCTCGTGTTCCTTGAATTCAGGTACCTGTGAATATTTTTTACCACTAAGACGCAGAGTTTAGGAATAAAACTTTTCCGAGATTGACTGTTTCATTTAAAAATCAAACAAAATCAAACCCTTTGTGGCTCTGTGCTTGATAAAAATCTCGTGTTCCTTGAATTCAGCTATCTGTGAATCTTTTCTACCGCAGAGGCGCAGTGAAAAGGAATAAAACTTCACGGGATGATTGTTTCATTTAATCATCAAACAACATCAAAACCTCTGTGGCTATGTGGTTGATTAAATTAATCCAACTGTTAAACCCAGTCTATTCATATCTGAACATCAATTTACAAAAAAAATAAATCGTCTGACTGACTTTAGATTATTTCTTTACACGGCGTGCAGAGAAATTAAATGATTTCTTGGATAGGAAGGAGAAATAAGCACGTTTGTTTGTCAACTTAATGCGTAATCCACAAGCTTGGATTCAAGGCTACACTCGATGTGCCAACCACTTGATGGATTTCAAAATGTGCAAGTGATAAACCTTCCGAAACGAGTAAAGTACCAATTGCCTGTTTTGTTGTGACCTTCGATCCAATCGTCACAAAGGTGTCTTGGAGATTACTGTAAACCGTGCGGTAGTTTCCATGCTTGATGATGACTACTTTGCCTGCTCCTGGAATATTCAATACGCTCGTCACTTCACCCTCAAATACCGCTCTTACCGACGCTCCTTTTGGCGCGCTGATGTCAACTCCATTGTTGTTTGTGAAAACATTCTCCAACGTCGGGTGCGCGTTTCGACCGAAACCTTCTGTAATCGATCCTTTGTCCACTGGCCAAGGTAGTTTCCCCTTGTTGCCCTCAAAACTTTTACTTAAGGCCGCTGACTCTTTCGTTTCGGGTAAGGTTGTTTCCTTTTTCGGAGTTGTGGTCTCTGGCTTTGTCGCAGTGGTTGTGGATTTCTTGGCTTTCTCCGCCTCAGCCTTTTTGCGTTTGGCCTCCGTATCGGCGATTTCCTTTTGGATGGCTGAATTGATTTTCTGCTTCAGGGTCTCTTTCTTCTTTTCATCCTCCTTGAGCTGCGACAACAACTTCGATTCCTCCCGCTTGAACTTGCTGTACACTTCTTCCTGCTTGCGTTTGTCTTTCTCAATGACTGCTTTCTCCGAACGCTTTTCGTTCAAAATTTTCAATTTGTATTCCTTTTCTGTTTGAATGGATGAAATCTCTTTTGAAATCAATGATTGATGTTGACGAATGATGCGAAACTGTTTGAGTTGAATGTCTGCAATTCGTTCGAGATACGACCCCCTTTTAATCGCTTCATTGTAACTCGTTGCAGAGAACAAATACATCAATTTGCCGAACTTATTTCGATGCTTGTAGGCATAGAGAAGGAGCTGACGGTATTGTTCTTTCATATCAAACAAGCGCTTCGTGAGTTTTTTCACTTCCGCATCTTTACGGATCACCTTTACTTCAGCGCCCCGAACTTGCTGATCGAAGTTTGTTACCAATTCTTCCCGAAACCGAATTTGATTGTCAATCAATCGCAATTCATTCAAGGATGCTTTGGCATTGTTTTTTGTTTTATCAAGCATAGAGCGTGTGTTGGAAATTTTCTTTTCCAAATTCGACTGCTCCTTTTTTAGCTTTTCACTGGTCGTTTGTGCAAAGGTGTTTCCCGCAACAACCAATGTAATGATCCAAATCAAATTACTTACACTCTTCATAGCCTTCTGGTATTACCATGATTAAAGGTTGTGGTTGATCAATTTCCACTTTATCGTAAGAAAGTTCAATGCGAATATCGTTTCGAGGAGATACGATGCGAATATAGACTTCGACGGGCACCGAGTAGCCACTGACCGTATCGCGCTTCAAATAATCAACTCGAATTGTCGTTGAATCTTCCGGGCTTTCAATGAACATCCCTTTCAACGATTGAGCGTCATCATTTAAGTAATATTGAATGGCAATATCTTCGCGTTGAGGTACTTTATCCTGCCGATCGATTCGCTTAAGTTCTCTTTTTTTGTGCGACGACACAATGTAATTATATGGGTCGTGAATCACGAAATATTTCTGTGCAGTATCGTAATCGAGTGGCATACCCAAAATCAATTCTTCAATGTTGCGGTAATTAAAATCAATACCAAAGTTGTCTTTGATGTAGCCCAAACTTTGTCGGATGTAGCATTTATCGCGCTTATTGACAATGGTTACACTATCTGTAGATATAATTGCATTGACAATGGGAATGCGGGCGTAGGTGATGAGTGTATTGATGGCGCTATCCTTCACCATGCGCACCGACGTTTTAAAACTGATGTTCTGGTTTGTATCGGTATAGGTCGTGCTGATCTTCGTGTAGAAAAATCCAGGCTTAGGTTTTGACAAACTATCTAATACCTGAATAAGGTCCTGTGGCTTTTTCTTAGGCAATTTTGCATCATCCGTTTCTGTCAGTTGCTTCGCGCAAGAGAATAGAAAAAACGGAATGCTCAGCAGAACAAGCCAATTAGTTCGTTGGGTCAAAATATGTTTTCTTTTCAATTTTCTTATCTATGTTTTTACTGCTTGAGCCAAGGGCCTTTGCTTTCTGCCAATGGTCAACAGCTTTGATCGCCTCACCTGACTTGCTGTAGGCATCACCAAGGTGTTCAACGATAATTTTGTCAGAAGGTTTTAATTCATCCGCTTTTTTAAAAAAAATCAAGGCGTCGGCATATAAGGCAAGTTGAAAAAGCACCAATCCTTTGGTATCTAAAAACTGTGGTACGGAAGGATTGTCCTTCAACACCTCATCCATTAAACTCAAGGCATAGGCCAAATCAACTTTACTCAAGGCCAAACGATTCGCGTAGTTCGTTTTCAGCAAACTACTTTCAGGATCCATCGACATGGCATCGACATAGGCTTCTTTTCCTTCGGCCGTTTTACCAATTCCAAAGTAGGCTTCGCCCAGTTGACCGAGTATTTCTGCTTCCAATGCTTTATCGCCAACCACCAACTCCTTGCCCGTTTGAAGTGTCGCAATGGCTTCTTCGTATTTTTTAAGCTGAACTGCACTCACCCCACTCAGTAAATAAACTGAAGGGATGGATGGAAAATATTCCAAACAGGTCTTGCTGTCTTCATACAACCACTCAAACTTTCCCTCTTGGTACTCCATCAACAATACTTGATTCCAAATGGGGTATTGGTTTTTATCAAACTTAAGCGCTTCGCGGTACGATTCCAATGCCTCGAGGTCTTTTTCCGCACGCAACAAGTAATCTCCTTTTATCGAATGGGACTTCGCTTCGTTTGGGTACTGGGCAACGAGGGCATCGACTAAGTCGTACACATTCTGATCAATTTTTGGCGACTTCTCATTAATGCCTATGAGGATTTTCATCTTGGTGTCGAGGTCCACATCTTCACAAGAGAAGGCCGCCTTCAACTGCTGAAATTCA
>CANHQC010000190.1 GCA_947462695.1 Flavobacteriales bacterium
CACAGCGTGAAAATGTACTTTGCCCATTCGATTTAACGCTCGAACGACACCGTTTAATGTGGTTATATTTAAAAGACCACAGTCACTTTTTCACTGCGAATAAATTGGATGTATTGCACATCGCACCCGAACAATGTTTTCACGCTAAATTCAAAGCGCAGGAGAATTTGAATTACCTAACGGCTGATATAGAGTCGCCAATTGCGGATATGCACTTTGATTTGCATGATATACCTCTGAAAGACAATTCGTTCGATGTGGTATTTTGCAACCATGTGCTCGAGCATGTTACTGATGCCAACCGTTGTATGGAGGAGATTTACAGGGTAATGCGACCTGGTGGATTTGGAATAATGCAAGTGCCTCAAGATTTTTCGCGTGAAACAACCTTCGAGGATTCAACAATTGTTACTCCAGAGGATCGGGAAAAGTATTACTGGCAGAAAGATCATGTGCGCTTATTTGGTCGAGACTATCCAGATTGGTTAGAAAAAGCTGGTTTTAACGTAGTTAAATTTGATAAACATGCGCATTACTCTCCAGAAAAAATAACGAAATACCGACTTCAAAAGGAGGAAATGCTGTACATTGTATCAAAATTGTAAGTCATGATGAATAATATGGTATTTAGGTTGTTAATGGTGCTTTCTGTTTTTTCAGTAAAAGCGCAGCAAAATGTGTTTTTAACCATTAAGCCTATATACAATGGTCAGCCATTAGATATGACACAATCATATACTCATCAAGGACAAAATCTTCTATTTGATCACTTTGATTATTACCTGTCTGGGATAAAATTGATTCATGATGGCGGGCAGGTATTGGATTTAGAAAATCAAGTTTTTTTAATTGAACCAACTTCCTTCACCATTTATTTAGGATTTTTGAATGTTACAGTTATTGAACAAATTTCTGCTTTTGTTGGTGTGCCACCGAATCTGAACACGAGCAGTGGCACAGATGCCATTGATATTACTCAATACCCCTCAAATCATCCATTAAGCTTTCAAGAACCTTCCATGTATTGGGGATGGACTTCGGGATATATGCATATGATTATTGGCGGAAATGTTGATGCAAATACTGACGGATCGTTTGAAACCTTGTTTGAATTGCATAACCTTGGAGATGCGAATTACCGAGGATTCTCGCTCCCTGTTATACAGACACAAACCGCATCGGATCAAGTAGATATTTACCTTAATTGCCAAATTGATCAGTGGGTTAAAGACGTTTCATTAGCTACAGCAGGCGTAAGTCATGGCACAAATGGTTTGAATTTAGAAATCATGAAAAATGTGGAAACGGAGCCTGTTTTTATTCAATCATTAACTGCGGGTAGTTCACACAATCCTGAACGAAGAGGAGAAGTTAAGTTAACGACAAATGAATTAAGTTCCACTGTAACATGGAGTGGAATGGAGAATATTGATCAACTTGAACTTATTGATATGTCAGGTAAAACAGTAATTTCTACCAAAGTGTCTTGGGAAAAAGGAAATTACACGTTTGACAATCCAGGAAGAGGAATTTTCTTTGTTCGTTTGTTGGATCAGAATCAGGCGCTAATTCAATCAGTCAAATGCATGCTTCGGTAATGAAACGGTTCAATACCGTATTCGTTTTAGCTTTTATAGGTCTAACTTTCTGTTGTTCCAAATGCGATCAAAAAGACATTGCGCTCTACGAACCTATTCCTTTTCCCAAGGAAAATCCGATTAGTTCAGATAAAATAGCTTTAGGAGAAAGGCTTTTTTTTGATAAAAGGTTGTCTAAAGATAATTCCATTTCTTGCGCTTCTTGTCACGTCCCATCACTTGCGTTCTCAGATGGTCGCAAAGTTAGTATAGGTGTTAATGGTGGGTTAACGGAAAGAAATGCGCCAACTTTGTTGAATGTTGGTTACCAAAAAACATTGATGTTTGATGCACACATTTCTTCACTTGAATTGCAGGCTATTGTCCCTATTCAGGAGCACGTTGAAATGGACATGAGTATGATCGATTTAATCAACAAATTAAAAGTTGACAGCTATTACACTCGAGAGGCGAAAAGATTGTTCAATCGCACCTTTGATGCGTATGTGTTGACTCGAAGTTTAGCTACTTTCCAACGGTCTTTAATTTCTCAAAATGCGCCATTTGATCGTTTTTACCGAGATAAGCAAACGAATGCAATAAGTCAGTCTGCACAATTAGGCTGGAACTTGTTTTCAGGTCGGTTAAATTGTGTGAGCTGTCACCCACCGCCATTTTTCACGCATTTTAAAGCAGAAAACAATGGTCTTTATTCAAAATATGATCAACCAGATAAAGGAAGATTTAGAATTTTTAATGATTCTTCGGATATAGGAAAATTCAAGGTTCCTTCCTTGCGAAATATTGAATTAACCTTTCCGTACATGCATGAT
Source organism: Flavobacteriales bacterium (assembly GCA_947462695.1). Taxonomy (GTDB): domain Bacteria; phylum Bacteroidota; class Bacteroidia; order Flavobacteriales_D; family Crocinitomicaceae; genus M0103. The sequence goes on from CANHQC010000190.1 coordinate 2,411, forward strand.
GGAAGTATGCGTTCATTAGCAGATGTATTGCGTCATTATGAAAAAGGAGGGAATAACCACCCGTTGCAGCATCCATCACTAAAACCAATTGTTCTCTCAGAAAAAGAAAAAGCGAATTTACTAGCCTTTTTAAGCACTTTAACAGATACTAGTTATATGGTCCGCTTTAAAAAAATGAATTAGGTGTTATATTGAGATTTGTCTAGCGTTAATTCAAAAAACGAAAAGACATGGAAAGATCAGTTTATCATCAACTTCCGCATCACTTGAACGAGGAATGGGTAATTATTCAACGTGCGCAAGCTAATCCTGCAGCTTTTGCGCCTTTGTATAAAAAATATTACCAACAAATTTACCGCTACATATTAAACAGGGCACAAGATGCAGATCATGCCGAAGATGTGACATCTCAAGTTTTTCTAAAAGCGTTAAATCACATTGGCAATTATCAGTTTAAAGGTGTTCCGTTTGCTTCATGGCTTTACCGAATTGCAAAGAGTGAAGTCTATCAGTCTCATCGAGATACAAAGACATGTTCAGCAGAAAACCTGATTTTAACATCCGAACCAATTGAAATTTATGAGTTGGATGACGACCTATTTGAGCAACGAAAATACAGATTGTTAAATGCAATAAAGGCATTAAAAAGTCACGAAATAGAACTCGTTGAGTTGCGTTTTTTTGAGCGTCTTTCTTTTGCTGAAATAGGTGTAATCAAAGGCATGACAGAAAACAATGCCAAAGTGAAGACTTTTAGGGTTTTACAAAAATTAAAAAGAGCACTGGCGGAATAAAAAATACTGCTTTGCTTATTAACAACTGTTTTTTAAATAATTCCTGTGTTTTGATGCTGAAAAATCAAAAAGTTGTCGTAATTTTCCGAAATAATTGAAAGATTTCAGTCAATGAAGCTGATAACAGCCATAATACTTCTGCTCGTTAATGCGAATTTTTTGTTCGCTCAACACACTAATTTCAACACTCAACGCAATTGGTCACTCAATAAAAAAGAATTTTTCTTTGGTTTTGGAGCGACTCAGTTTACTGGTGATTTAGGAGGTCGGAATAAAATTGGATCTGATAATAGTCTAGTTGATATTGATTTTCCATCAACCTCTTTTGGAGGTGTCATTGGTTTTCGTTACCGTTTTCATCCGTATTTTGCAACGAGCTCCACATTGAATATTGGAATGCTGAAAGGAAACGATGCATTAACAAATGAAGTGGTTCGAAACAGTCGAAATTTGCAGTTTCGAACAATGATTTATGAATTTTCACAACGTTTAGAGTTTATACTCTACGCTAATGAGAAGTTCGGAGCACGCTATAGAATTCCAGGTAGAAATGCTGCAAAAAACAGAAACGAACGTGTTTATTTATTCACGGGTGCTGGTATTTGTTATTTTAATCCAGAAGCTCAATACAATGGTTCATGGGTAAAGTTAGATCCTTTAAATACTGAAGGTCAAGGACTTCCTGGTGGGGCCGTAGAAACATTACCGATTTCAATGACAATACCATTTGGAATTGGTTTACGTATGGGTATTGGTCAAATGTGGCGCGTTGGAATTGAAGCGTCTTATGTTAAAACGTTTTCAGATTATATTGATGACGTTTCTACGACATATTACGACCCTTCGCTTCTTGGATCTGAGGCAGCAGCCTATTTATCGAATCCTGCGGCATCAAATGTGGCATGGTTCGCTCCAGGGCAACAAAGAGGAGATAAGAATAAGGATGCTTATTACTATGTAAATGTGGTTGCTGCTTATAACATTACCTATAAAAGCAGTCTCAAAAAGCGACGAAGCTACCAATGGAATCGCGCTCGCTACAAATTCTAACCCACTGTTAATTTCTTTTCAACAACTTCTAAAGGTTAATATTTAGGTGAATTGATGTCATGTTTACCTTTGTATATATCTTATACTTATGTACCGTTTTATTCGTTGGTTCTTATTCCTTTTTAATCCAGAACGTGCTCATTATTTAGCTATACGGCTGTTGAGGTTTTCTTTATTTCTGCCTGGGTTCAGATACGTATATAACCGACTATTTAATGTGGAACATCCTTCATTACAAAGAACTGTCTTTGGTATAGATTTTCCTAATCCTGTCGGTTTAGCTGCCGGATTTGATAAAAATGCAACGATGCTCCACCAGTTAAACTGCTGCGGTTTCGGGTTTATTGAAATAGGTACCGTTACCCCATTGGCTCAGTCAGGAAATGATCAGCCGCGATTGTTTAGATTAAAGGAGGATCAGGGATTAATTAACCGTATGGGATTTAATAATGATGGGGTTGAAGCTGCAGTAAAACAACTCAA
>CANHQC010000191.1 GCA_947462695.1 Flavobacteriales bacterium
ACCGAGAAACGTCCCTATGGTCAACATGAATAACCCAATGGTCATGGACATTTCTGACACGTACGTCAACTCATTAATATTCAAAGAGATAATCTTTCCGTTTTTTGACGTTCTGAACGTATAAAGGAACAAATTCAACAATCCCAAAATTGCGCTCAGTCCTAAGAAGCCATAACTACCAGTAATAATGGCTACGTGGATCATCAACCAATACGATTTCAACACTGGTTGAAGTGGCGTCACTTCTGGATCGAGTAAATTCATTTCTGTCACAAACACCATCATCGATGCGAGTATAGCAGTTCCAACAAGTATAAACGGATTTTTAGGACTGAAAAGGAAACCAGCAATCATTGTGATCCAAGCAATAAAGACGACAGCTTCATAGCCGTTACTCCAAGGTGCATGTCCCGATATAAACCACCTGAATCCTAAACCTGTTCCGTGGTATACAAACGTAACGACCAATAATCCCACTCCAATCCAACGGAGCCATTTGAAGAGTTTCGTTACCGAAGGTTTCACTTTCACGAACAACTGAACAACCTGGAAGATGAGCATTAAAAGTCCGATCATCAAATACAAACGGTATGTCTGTTTGAAGATGTTCATTTTATTGTAGCTGATTTCAATCTTCACGGCTGTCTCAGAAGGAACAATCTTTTTAGAAACGGTGCGCTGAAGCTCCTTCAACTTTGACAATTGATCATTAGCCGCCGAATAATCATTCGAATTAGAAGCCACAAATAATTCCTTAAAATAACCAAGCGAAGTAAAAAAGGCAATTGAATCCGTTTGATAAACACGTTCATCTATTGGAACGTACCACGTGTTGTTTGGCGCATTTTTTAAGGGAACCAATCGCATGTAACTCCATGACGGAAAACTTTGAACCACTTGGTAGCGATCAACCAATTTTATTAAGTTTTTGTCGAATTCATTTCGCTTGGATTCTAGTTTTTGGAACGCAATGGCATGTTCCTTCGCCAATTTAAATTCATTCCTTGCGTTCAGTAAGTCTTTCACTGCAGCGTAGTTCCCTTTAATTCCTAGCTGATCCCTGAGGTTTTTTGATACGAAAACAATTTTTTTATCGTACCAGTAATCGGGGTACATGTGCATGCTCATAATCGTTTGAACCGCATTGTACTCTTCATACTTGTCTGCACGGTAAATCTTCCGTAAGAGATTTAAACAGAGCGTGTGAAGCGGTACTATCCTTCCTTGAAAATCCTGTACCAGCAAACTAGCTACCTCCTCAGAATGATCTGTAGACATCACACCAAATTGGGGCTTGCCCACTGGTTGTTTTGTTGGCGCAGTTTGCTCGGTATGATCGTGATCATGACCGACATGCTCATGGTTGTGATCGTCTTGCGCGTTTACAACCTGAAAGGAAGACAACACAAAAAACATGAGCAAAACTGACAATCCAGACAACTTTTCCCTCGCAATTTTCGATTTGTTCAGTTTATCGTTCAATTCTCTAAAGCGACCAGCTGGTGCGAATAAAGAAAGTATCATTCCAATAGACATAAGTAAATAACCAATATAGGTAACCATCGTTCCCGCACGATCGGCGTTTACACTCAAACGTGTACCTTCTTCGTTTTCAGGTGTAGAAGGAATATCGAGGTCATAACTGGATTGAAAGAAGCGGTATCCGCGGTAATCCATCACATTGTTCATAAAGATGCGCTGATCTCTCGTAAAGTTTTTCTCTTTATCAATGACCTGAACTTCACTTGCATAAGATGAAGGCGCGTCAGATCCGGGATACTTGACCAACTGAAAATCTTTGCAAGCAATGTAGAACGGGATAATCTTTTGAATGGAACCATATTCCATTTCATACGTCAAACCATTAAATTGAAACACTTCATGGTCAGGAACCGCACCAGAACCTCCTTTTAGTTGAACGAGTCGCTCATTGTTTCCATCAGTTATGCGCACTGTTAGTATATCCGTCCCCATGTTCTTTTTACCAGAAGGCATGAGCATCAACTTGGCATGGTTGATGACTTGTTTAAAGACAAGTTGCTGTCCACCAATTTGGTATAACGTCGTTGTTTGAAACGGTGCTTCTGTATTTGCGGGAATTTCCACAAAAAGTGAATCTGGCACATTTTGACCTGTTTGGCGAGCCTTTTGCATTTCCGCCATTGGCAAATAGCGTATAGGTTCATTCGCTTTCACCATGATTTTCGCTCCTTTTTTAAAAAGAAGCACACCCGGCATCGCATCCTTTTTCTCAAAAGAAACCGCCACATTTCCAGCCATTAGAAAGCCACCTTCATTAATGTAATTCGATTTCATTCCGTCGGTAATGATTTCCAACGCCACAGAGCGAATACTATCATTCACCACAAGCGAGTCGATCATTTTCTTTTGAAAATTGACATATTCAATGTTCATTGGCGTCTTATGCCCAGGAAAATCAACAGGAATTGAAAAATCATTAGAGGTAACTTCGGACATAAACATGCGCTCCGAATAGGAATATTGCATTTTTCCGTCGTTTACCTTAAACCATAAATGAGGTTCAGAAAGGTAAATCACGTTGGATTGTTCGCCTTCACGGATCATCATCATTCCTTCAAAACTGATGTAGCGGGTAATTCCAGCGCCGATTAAAATGATTATGAATGAAAGGTGAAAAGACAACATAGCGATCTTTTCGCGTTGGAACATTTTGTACCGAATAATATTGGCGATTAAGTTTAATCCAAGGTATACAAGTAGGATTTCAAACCACTTCGCGTTGTAGACAAGAATCTTAGCCGTTTGAATGTCATATTGAGATTCTAAAAGGGTCGCCGCTGCAATAGCTACAAGGAATACGATCATGGCTGAGGCCATCATGCGCATTGAGAAAAATGCTTGGGAAATTCGTTCCATGAGATATCGAAAATTTTCGGTAACAAAAATAAGCATTGAGGCTGTAAACGACACCATGAAAAAGGGAATAAAAACCGTATTTATTCCCTGACAGAAAAAGGGAATTGATTGAAGGAAAAATCAAGCTCATTGAAGTCAATTGCTAAGGCAGTTTTCAAGTCATAGATTCGCTTCAGAATAGTTCACAAAACGTTTAATTAAAAACTTAACAGTATGAATTCACTTATGACTCGCTCACGTTTATTTCCTGCACTGAATAATTTAGTGGAAGATGTTTGGGCAAAAGATTTTTTTGATTGGAGTGATAAAAATTTCACTGCCCTCGGCACTACATTACCCTCTGCAAATATTGTAGATAAACCGAAAGAATTGAGTATCGAACTTGCAGCACCTGGATTGGTAAAAGACGACTTCAAAATTGAATTCAACAACAACATATTAACGGTTTCTTGCGAAAAACAGGAGGAGAAAGAAGAAAAAGAAGGTACGTATTCCAGAAAGGAATTCAGCTACCAATCGTTCTATCGCTCTTTTCAAATGCCTGAGAATATTGACGAAAAGAAAATTGACGCCAATTATTCAAATGGTATTTTACATGTTGTAGTCGGCAAGAAAAAAGTGGAATCTCCGAAGACAGTGAAGAGTATTCCTGTGAAGTAAAACAAGATTCCACTTTTGGAAAGCGAGTATCTTCGGTACTCGCTTTCTTTTTTTAATACTGGCCCGTTCGAAGCAGTACTAACGTGCATGCTTCGATCGCTTCAATACCTAATGAAAGCAATTGGTGTTGAAATTCGGTGTTTTCTGTTCCTGGATTAAATATCACTCTTTTGGGACGCAATGCAATGATGGCTTGTTTATATTCTTCCTGAAACGTCGGATTAATATACAGTGTCACCGTATCGATTTCCCATTCCGCATTCCAAATTGTTTCGATTGGTACTCCAGCGCATTCTCCTTTTCGTTTCGCAAACGGAATAACCGCATGACCATATTCCTGCAACATTTGCGTTGCACTATTCGAATAACGATCTGATTTTGGACTTGCTCCGATAACCAACGTCCTTTTCATCCCAAAAAAGAGTTAAATCGCTTCGAGAAAGGCCTTCACATTTCGGTCTATTCGACCTGCAATGTCAGTTGTATCTGCCTTAACGAATTGTTCTCCTGTAATCCGCTCGTACAATTCAATGTACCGCTCAGAAACCAGTTGTACAAAATCTTCTGGCATATCAGGCATCGATTGTCCATCCAGCCCTTGAAAATCATGTTCAATTAACCACTGCCTTACGAATTCTTTCGATAATTGCTTTTGTGGCTCATTGTTATCCTGACGATCCTGATAACCATCAGCGTAAAAATAACGCGATGAATCAGGTGTGTGAATTTCATCGATGAGAATCACCTCACCATTGCGCAAACCGAACTCGTATTTTGTATCAACAAGTATTAGCCCTCGCTTGGCTGCCATCTCTGTTCCTCGTTGAAAAAGAGCCCTAGTATAGGCTTCCATTTTAAGGTAGATTTCCTCAGGAACAATGCCTTTCGACAAAATGTCTTCCCGTGAAATATCTTCATCGTGTCCCTCTTCTGCTTTTGTTGCAGGCGTAATAATGGGTTCCGGAAAACGATCATTCTCTTTCATTCCATCAGGAAGTGACACACCACACAACACGCGTTTACCAGCATTGTATTCTCTTGCTGAATGTCCGGCTAAATAACCGCGAATGACCATCTCTACGCGAATCGGTTCACACGCATAGCCAACAGCAACCGACGGATCAGGAGTACCAATCAACCAATTCGGAACAATATCGCGTGTGGCATTTAAAAAGAG
>CANHQC010000192.1 GCA_947462695.1 Flavobacteriales bacterium
CCCGTTTTTGGTTTTGAATATCTTCACGAGTGAATCTGGAATTTCCTTCACTTTTTCGTCGTCTTCTTTGTCATAATATTCCAATCGTTGAACACATCTTCCGGAAGGCGTATAGTACTTAGCAATCGTCAATTTAACTTTCGAACCATATTTCAGGTCATAAGTGCGCTGAACCAATCCTTTACCGAACGATCGGTTTCCAACAACAACACCTCTGTCCAGATCTTGAATACTTCCCGCAACGATTTCACTTGCAGATGCAGAACCTTCGTCGATTAAGACAACTAACGGGATGGTTAAGTCAAGCGGTGATTCAAGTGTTTTGTACACACGGTTTTCTTCTTCCACTCGACCTTTCGTACTCACAACTACTTGGTTTTTATCGACGAAGAAATTGACAATTTTCACGGCTTCAATCAACAATCCACCTCCATTTCCGCGCAGATCGAGGACAACTTCTTTCATTCCTTTGCCTTTTAATTCGAGGAATGCAGTTTTCACATCGCTTGATGCGGTTTGCGTGAAGCTATTGAGCTTGATGTAGCCGATTGATTCATTGAGCATTCCAGAGTAAGGAACATCCGGAAGTTTTATTTCATCTCGGGTAACTTTGATTTTTTTCTTGCCTTGATTATAACGTTCGACTTCTATTTCAATAGAAGTTCCTTTTGGTCCTTTCAGTGCAGAAGAAACGTCGTCAGAAGGTAAACCGATCATTGTTTTTCCATCAATTGATATGATTTTATCTCCTGCCTCAAGTCCAGATTTCTGTGCTGGATTGCCCTCGTAGGGTTCGGCAATGCACGTGGTGTCTCCAATTTTGCGAATGAGTGCGCCAATTCCGCCGTATTGTCCCGTTGTCATTAAACGGTAATCTTCAATATTTGATTCGTGGTAGTAAACAGTGTACGGATCAAGTTCCTTTAACATAGCATCGATGCCAGTTTTTGCAAGCTTGCCGGTTTGTGGCACGTCTACATAATACATATCAAGGTACTGGTAGATCTGATCAAGCAGTTCCATTGACTTGATTACTTCAAATCCGTTAGATTGACCAAAAGAAAAACTGAGGCAATTTAAACTGAAGAAAAGGGATACGATAAGTTTAGTTATTCCTTTGTTAGAGCTGGGATTTTTCCAATTCATGTATGAGTGTATTGAATAATTTATTTAGTGCTGTATTTAGTCGATTCAAATCCAACACTTCTTTAGTGGTGTAAACGATAAACAGATCTACCTGAAGTTGATTGATTTCCAAAAACGTAGTTAAAGGTAATTTATTCTTGCGAATGGCCTCTTTTGTTAACCGTTTGATGTAATTTCTGTCATGTGCCTTTTTAAAGATCCTTTTAGGAGCCGAAACGACCAGTTGAAAGGGAATTGAATCGTCAAATGATGTTTTTTTGTAGGTGCATGCAAACGGATAACTGCGAATACTTTTGCCATCGTTAAAAATAGATTGTATCCTTTTCCGACTGCATAATTTGTATTCTTTGCCTAAACGTTCTTCCATGTGGTCCGAATCATTCTTGATCAATACGCGGTAAATTGATCATTTCCTTTACAATGAAACTTGCTGGAAAATCTTTGACTAACTCCTCTTTTACACGTTCAGCTTCAAGCAAGGTTCTAAAATCCCCTACTTTAAGCACAAAGTGTGGGGCATTGAAAAACACGTAGGTATCGACTTTTGGAAATGCACTGACAACGGTTAAACGTGCTTCGTCAACAATTTTTTTTTCGCTGTCAAATAAAAGTTGAACACGATAACCAGCCACTTGAGGAGAACCGTTTGGACTCGCCGGAATTCCTTGTTGCCGAATAAGCGCCTCGATCCTTGGGTCATAGGTGTATTGGATAGAGCCCAATTGCCCGAAAAGTAGCGGCGACTCAAAAAGAACAAAAAGAATAAGTATGCGCATGTACATCGTACAGATTTTAGTTTACAAATGTAAGATTTCTAGGATATTCTTACTGTGCGTTTTTGTAACAATATGTGGAATAATACTCATTTTCATTTCTTACTGTTTGACTTGAATAAAACAAAACCTTTTTAAATTATTTAGAATGAATTTAAATTAGAACTGGCTTTGCGAAATTTGTCACAAAACTGTCAGTGAATGCTACGATTCTTCTAAATTTGCTCCCGTCGAATCGTGTTTTTTTAACATTCTTCGCGTAGTTTTTTACATGAAAATATCTAGTAGTCAGATGTTTAGAAACTTAAAATTTTGGTGTTTAGGAGTGCTTTTTGTAAGTACATCATCCTTAACATTCACAGCACAGGCTCAAGGAGAAAACTTGTTCAACGCAAAATGTGCAAGTTGTCACCAGCCTCATCAGAACGGAACAGGTCCAAAACTTTTCGAGGCTCGAAAAAAATGGGCAGATGGAGGAGCTAAAGAAGGTTCCATATACCAATGGGTAAACAATTGGCAAACGGCTGCAGCTAATGATCCGTATGCAAAGTCTGTTTCCACTTGGTCGCCAACTGCAATGAGCGCCTTTCCAGAACTTAAGAAAGAAGAAATCGATGCCATTTTAGATTGGGTTGATTCACAACCGGATCCAGCAACTGCTGCTCCAGGTGATGGTGCAACAGACGGTGCTGCTCCTGGTGGTGAAATGACTGGCGAAGAAGGTGAAGAATCTTCCATGAGTTGGATTTGGATTATTCTCGGTGTCATTTTCGTCACGATTATTATGGCTGTCGGAGGTGTTCGTCGTCAATTGAAAGAAGCTGCTGCCGATCAAGATGGTGAAGAAACGTTTGAAGGACAGACGTATACAGAGGAGTTCAAAGCATGGGCTTGGAAGAACCGTTTGTATGTTGGACTTGGTTCCCTAGTTCTAGTCATCTCAGGTGTTGTTATTCTTTTCTTAAGCTTGTATTCAATTGGTGTAGTTGAAGAGTATCAGCCTTCTCAGCCGATCGCATTCCCTCACTCAGTGCACGCTGGAATTAATGGGATTGATTGTAAATACTGCCACAGTTCGGTAACGAAATCGAAGTCAGCTGGAATTCCGTCAGTCAATGTGTGTATGAATTGCCACAAACAAGTAGCTGGACGAACAGATGTTCAAAAAGCGCAAATCGCAAAAATATATAAGGCTGCTGGATGGAGTCCAGAAGGTCCAGGAAAATACACTGGTAAAACAAAGCCAATCGTTTGGAACAAGGTGCACGTACTTCCTGACCATGTTTACTTTAATCACTCTCAGCACGTTGTCGTAGGTGGGGTTGATTGTAAGCAGTGTCATGGAGATATGACGAAGCAAGTAGAAACTCAAAAGGTATGGCCTGTTTCTGAATTGAATAAAATCGAGGGTAACATTCCATTAACGAAACCTACGATGACAATGGGGTGGTGTATTGAGTGTCACGCTGAAAAAGAAATTTCAAATGGACCAATTGTAGATGGCAAAACAGATGGTTACTACAAGGAAATTCACCGTCGTTTGATGAACAATGACAAGAAGCTTTATGGTAAATACCTAGAAGACGGAAAAGTCACTGTGAAAGAATTAGGTGGATGGGAATGTGCGAAATGTCACTATTAATTTACGAATCGAAGAACTCGAAATAAACCGTATGGGAACGACAAGAAAATATTGGAAAGGTCTCGAAGAATTGAAAGAGACACCACAATTCCTCAAATCGAAAGAACAAGAGTTTTCTACAGAACTGAGTGTGGATGAGTTTTTAGGAGATGAACGATTGAACGAAACGTCAACTGCTCGTCGTGATTTCCTTAAATTTCTCGGATTTAGTGTTGCTGCTGCAACCGTAGCGGCTTGTGAAGCACCTGTTACGAAAGTTATACCTTATGTGAACAAACCTGAGGACGTTACTCCAGGTATGCCAACGTGGTATGCTTCAACATACTATGACGGTGTGTCATATGCGAGCATCCTTGTTAAAACGCGCGAAGGTAGACCGATTTATATTAAAGGAAATAAGGATTTTGGTCTGACAAATGGTGGAACCAATCCGCAAATCATTGCATCCGTTTTAGGCCTTTATGATTCTGCGCGCTTAACTGGACCAAAAATGAAGGGTTCAGATGCTACATGGACAGCGGTTGATGATAAAATCAAAACGGCTATTCAAAAAGCCAATAAGGTCGTTGTAGTTTCGAACACGATCATTAGTCCTTCCATGCAGATGGCTATCGCTGAAATGTCGACATTACTGAATGGCGGAGCTGATTCAACGGCAGCGAAATTTGAGCACATCCAGTACGATGCGGTGTCTTATGCTGGAATGAGAGCAGCTAACCTTGCTTCTTTTGGTAAAGCATCCATCCCATCTTATGACTTTTCTAAGGCGAAGACAATCGTTGGTGTTGGTGCTGACTTCTTAAATTCATGGTTGGTATCTACACAATACGCTCCACAATACGGAACACGACGAATTCCTTCAGGTGAATGGATGTCGAAACATTTTCAGTTTGAGTCTATCATGTCTGTAACCGGATCGAATGCCGATTACCGTGGAATGATCAAGCCTTCCGAACAAGCAGCTGTTTTAGCTTATATCTTGAAAGGATTAGGAGGTCCATCAGTTGGTGGTTCTAATTTGGCTGGTGATGTTAAAGCGATTGCTGATGAGGCTATTAAGTCGTTGAAGAAATCAAAAGGTGAATCACTTGTAGTTGCCGGATCGAATAATAAAGCTGTTCAACTTCTTGCCAATAAGGTA
>CANHQC010000193.1 GCA_947462695.1 Flavobacteriales bacterium
TATTCACACAGGAGGAATTGAAGGAGGGAAGTCCATCGCTAACCAGGAAGGAAAAACATTCTTTTAATGAAGTAAGGCAATAATCTCCTTTGCCTCTTTCACGTCGTGTACGCGCAATATAGAAGCACCATTGAGTATGGCTTTCGTGTTGAGAATGGTCGTCCCGTTTAAGGCTTCCTCAGCAGTCACACCAAGTCGTTTGTAGATCATCGACTTTCTAGAAACCCCAACTAATACAGGTTTGTTTAGCAACTTGATTTCAGGTAAAAAGTCGAGCAATGCATAGTTTTGAAGCATTGTTTTACTGAAGCCAAATCCAGGATCAATAACCACATCTATAATACCCATTTCCGCTAAACGATTTAACTTCTTGGAAAAATACACAATGATGTCTCGAAAGAAATGATCATCGTCCAAAACCGTTTGGTGCATATTCTCAAACCGATCAGCACAATGCATTAAGATGTATGGAACTTTATGTCGTTTTGCCACCTCAACAATCTTTTCATCAAACTGCCAACCGCTAATGTCATTAATCAGTTCAGCGCCGGATTGAATAGCCGCTTCTGCAACTGAAGAGCGAAAAGTATCAACTGAAATTAACACGTCAGGAAATGCCCGGTTAATGGCTTCAATAGCTGGTGAAATTCGGTTAATTTCTTCCTCTGGACTAATTAATTCAGCCCCAGGTCGTGTTGAGCAGCCACCGATATCTAAAATATCAGCCCCTTCTGAAATGAACTGCTCTGCTCGTTTTAGTATGCTTTTTTCACTGGCTACTCTGCTTGTCGCGTAAAAAGAATCGGGTGTCACATTTAAAATACCCATGATTTTAGGCGTACTCAAATCAAGTAAACGATCCTTCACGCGAAGCAAGTGATTCTGCCTAAATTTTGTATCTTCAACCCCTGAAAAGCCCATTGCACGTTAAATGAATCAGACAAATATAGAATATAGCGACGTAATCAATGTCTGTAGAGATATTTTCATCAAAAAAACAACGGATTACGGCACTGCTTGGCGCATTCTACGACCAAGTTCGTTGACTGATCAATTGTTCATTAAAGCACAACGCATTCGAACAATTCAAGAAACTGGACAGAATAAGGTCGGCGAACGCATTGAAGATGAGTTTGTAGCCATCGTTAATTATTGCATAATGGCGCTGATTCAGTTAAAGGAAACGACGTTAAAAGAACAAGAACTTGCACCTGAACAGGCCTTAAATCTGTACAATAAATATGCAGAAGAAGCTTTTCAGTTAATGTCAAAAAAGAACCACGATTATGGTGAGGCATGGAGAGATATGCGCGTCAGTTCTTTAACAGACCTTATTTTAATGAAAATTCTGAGGGTCAAACAGATTGAGGATAATTCGGGTTCTACGCTTATTAGCGAGGGAATTGACGCGAATTATTTTGATATGTTAAACTACGCTGTTTTTGCATTGATTCACCTCAAAATTGCTTAACACATGAAGAAGCACGTTCCTACTATTCAAGGTCGTTCATTTCTTTTCAATACACTTTTTGTCTTGTTCAATATTGCAGGTGTTGTTCTTGCCGTTCTTGGCGCGCAGCCATTCTTCCAGTCGTCGTTTTTTTGGTTGAACTTTTTAGGGTACACGCTCATAGGGATTTCTACAGCGGGACTGGTTATTTTCCAAGGAAAGTTGATGATGGCAAATGTTTTGAGAGCCTTGGTTGGAACCGTCTTTATCGTTTCGGGTATTATCAAAGCAAACGATCCTGTTGGTTTTGCCTATAAGCTGGAAGAGTATTTTCAAGATGGTGCATTGGCCTATCGGATTAAAGAATTCTTTGGTGATCCTTCTTTTTCGTTGGAATTTCTGGCAAATCACAGCCTGTTTTTAGCAGCGCTGATCTGTATCGTAGAAATTGTTTTAGGGGTATTTACCCTAATTGGGTTGTCCATGAAAAAAGTGGCCTGGTTCATTATGGCTCTAATGCTATTTTTTACCTTCCTTACCTGGCATACGGCGTCTTGTGATCCATCGGCTACATTCACAGATAGAAATACGTATGAATCAACGCATCCGGCATTTCATTCAATTCTTGCTTCTTCAAAGAACCCGAAATCGCAGGTGAAGGTAGTTGAACAGTCACCAACGTCTGTAACAGTTGATGAAGTAAAGCACGTTCAATGTGTAACCGACTGCGGCTGTTTTGGTGACGCGATGAAAGGTGCCGTTGGTCGATCATTAACTCCTTGGGAGTCTTTTTGGAAGGACCTTGTACTCGTCTATTTTGCGCTTTGGATGTTATTCGCCAATCGAATTGTTGAACCCAATGCAAGAAAAGCAAATGGTCTGTATTTGATCGCTACACTCTTGATTTCCGCAACCTTATCCTGGGTTTTTGATTGGTACTTATTAAGCGTGTTTTCTGTTTTACTGGTTATCTCCGCACTTTGGATACTTCGGTCCGGAGGAAATGCGCTAGGAAATTCAATGGGAGTTTTAGTGCTCACAAGTTTACTGTCGTTTTCCTTCATTTCATACGTGCTGCTTTTTGACCCAGTTAAAGATTACCGCCCATTTGCTGAAGGCTCGAATATTCGTTGGAAAATGAATGACGGTAAAGAAGGCGTATATTCTTCTGTATTTGTGCTGAAAAATAAGCGAACAGGTTCGGAAGAAAGTTACACTGAAAAAGAATACATGTCGCAATCAGCTTATTGGGATGAAAAGAAATACCAGTTTATCAAACGCGATCAAATCGAATTAATTCCGGGAAGACTTCCTTCCATATCGGATCAATTTAATCCATCAATACGCATTCAAGATATTAGTAATGATGAACGCAGTCTCTCTGGTTTTGAAGAGCAATTGCTCATGCAAACAAAAAGTGAAGCAGTTCGATTAAAGGATCGATCAACTCAAAAGCAGGTTGATGTTGCCGTATCCAAGTATTCTAAGAAAGCGTACCCAGATTCGCTCTATGAAATGGTCTCTCGCGTAAATATATTGGACGCAGATAAAAACGAAATCAACCTAACGGAATGGTTATTGGATCAGCCACTCGTTTTTGTTTTTTCCTCATTGAACATAGACGAAGCTGATTGGTCAGAGATTGACCGAATTAAAGATGTCGTTGATTATGCGAGGGAAACAGGAATTCCGGTTGTCCTTTTGACAAGGGGATCTAGGACTCAAATCAACCGCTGGAAGCAGAAGTATAAATTGTCAATAGCTACGTTCAGTAATGACGATAAAGGGTTAATGATGATCTCTAGGTCGAATCCAAATTTGATGTTATTTAAAAATGGAGTTGTTCGCGCCAAATATACCCGCTTGAACTTGCCAAATGCAGAAACATTGAAAAAGAAGCTTAAAAAACAATGAGAAAAAAAATTGTAGCAGGTAATTGGAAGATGAACCTTTCGTCATCAGATTCCATTGAGTTGTTCGAGGGAATTCAACGTGAAGCTGAACCGATTTCCGGGGTTGACTTGGTCGTTTTCCCCGGATTTTTAAGCCTTTCGCTACTTGTTGAACGGTCAGGAATACTTGTACTTGGTGCACAGAATGCTTATCCCGGCCATTCAGGGGCCTTTACGGGTGAAGTTTCGCTTGCACAGTTGAAAGATCTGGGGATAAATCACCTTATTATTGGTCATTCTGAGCGCCGGATGTTGTTTCATGAAACCAATGCCTTCGTACATGAAAAAGTAACTGCTGCACTTGATCTCGGATTTACTATTTTCTTTTGCTGTGGAGAGCCACTCGATATTCGTTCGGCAAATCAGGAAGGTGACTATGTTTTAGAACAATTGAAATCAGGTTTATGGCACCTCAATGAAACGCAAATGGCACAAGTTGTTATTGCGTACGAACCCGTTTGGGCAATTGGTACTGGACAAACGGCCACCATCGAACAAGCGGAGTCAATGCATGCCTTTATTCGCAATCAATTGAAAATTCATTTTGGTCCTGAAGTGGCTGATCAGACTTCAATTCTTTACGGGGGGAGCTGTAACCCATCCAATGCGAAAGAGTTATTCGCTTGTCCAAACGTCGATGGTGGACTTATTGGTGGAGCCGCATTAAACAAAGATTCATTTATTCAAATCGCACAATCATTCTAATGGATTACCTTGAATTAACTGTTGATCTTACTCCTCGAGATCCCTGGACTGAAATTTTGATTCAACAGCTTGCTGATCAAGGGTATGAAAGTTTCGTAGAGACCGCAACAGGTGTTCAAGCATACGCTCCTGTAAAAGAAGTTGATCCTAATCAACCGTTAATTGGAACGTTCTTAGCGAATGCACATCCAGAGGTTACGGCACAATCGGTTACGAAAATTATTCCTCAACAAAATTGGAATGCAAAATGGGAATCTTCATTTGATCCTGTCGTGGTTGAATCGTACCTTTCGATTGTAGCCCCTTTCCACGATAAATCAAGTCAAACGGGAATGGTTGTGGAGATCGAACCTAAAATGTCATTTGGAACAGGACACCATCAAACAACTTACCTCATGAGCAAGGCATTGTTTGAATTGGATAATGTGCCAGATCGTGTTCTCGATATGGGCACGGGCACAGGTGTTTTGGCAATTGTCGCAGAAAAATTAGGCGCAAAAGAAGTGCTTGCTGTCGATATTGAAGACTGGTCGGTAGAGAATACAATAGA
>CANHQC010000194.1 GCA_947462695.1 Flavobacteriales bacterium
AAATGGCCAACCATACCATTACCGCAAATTTCCATTTCGGAGGTTGTTTCATCTGCTATATTTCAATGGTTAAACCGTCGTAGGCGACAAAGACATTTTCAGGAAGTTCAGCCTCTATTTCTTCATGCGTACCGAACAAATGTGAAATATGCGTAAGGTACGCACGCGCTGGATTTATTTCCTCAATAAATGCGAGAGCTTCATCCAAATTAAAATGAGATATGTGCGGTGACCGATGCAAGGCATTAACCACTAAAACGGTCGAGCCTTTTACCTTTTCTTTCTCGACATTACTAATTGTTTTTGCATCAGTGATATACGTAAAATCAGCAATTCGAAATCCAAGAACCGGCATTTTATAGTGCATGACTTCAATTGGTGTGACCAACGGTCCATCTGGCAATTGAAACAGCTCATTTCCAATGGTATGAATTTCAACTTTTGGAATGCCCGGGTATTTTTCTTCAGCAAACACATAATGAAACTCTCGGTGCAACGCCTCTTCTACCCGTTTTGTGCAAAAGATCGACATTGAGCGATTTTCCCTAAAATTAAATGCCCTGATATCATCCATTCCAGCCACATGGTCCTTGTGTTCATGGGTAAAAAGCACCGCTCGAAGACTTTTCACATCGTTTTTTAGCATCTGCCTCCTGAAATCAGGACCAGTATCAATGACATAGTTTTGCTCCTCTGCTGAAATTAAAATGGAAGAACGCATGCGATCATCTTTGGGATCGATTGATTGACATACATCGCAATCACATGCGATTACGGGAATGCCTTGCGATGTTCCAGAACCGAGGAAGGTGATTTTCACAGGCCGAAATTATTGGTTTTGCTTTTGAAGGAATAACCGATAAATGAAAACGAACCAACCGATAATCATGAGTGAACCACCAATTGGCGTTACAGGACCAAGCCATTTCATGGAAATACCCATTAATTCAGCCAAAGCAAGAAGATATATTGATATAGAGAACAAAATGGTACCTATGATCAATAAACGTTCGATTAACTTCAATTCAAATCCAAGCGTTTTTGAATTTAAACCTATTACCAACAAAGAAACACCTTGAATCAGCTGATAACGAACCCCAGTTTCGAATGAAAGTAATTTTTCTTCGGAAAGAACTGCCTTTAATGCATGAGCACCGAAAGCTCCCAAAATAATTGCCACAACAATAAAAATGGCACCAATTAACACTGTCGATTTTTGCATGACTCGAAGGTAGCTATTTTGATTTTGTCACACAAAGTAAATTAATGGCTCAATGACAAAGTATATTCAAGAACGTTTCTCCAACCGGACCAGTGGCGGTTATCAGTCAAGGTTTCGTTGTGCCAGATACATTCAAAATTTCCTCCCGTCGAACGGATTTCGTTCATGAGTTCCATAATTCTAGGCATGGATTCCTCTGGAGTCAATTTCATATACTCATTAAGGGTTCCATCCATATAAACAAATGGATGAATCCAAAGGGACGTGCATTTATTATTTAATACGTCGAACCAATAATGTGGCCGAGCTGTTCCGCAACGGAAACCAATATGATCGGCAAACCCCATGGAATGATCATGCGCTATACCGGCATTTAAGTAATTACGGTAGGTCGTCGGAAGCTCTACTTTTAAAAAATGTTGACGCGCATGTAAAATAGGGTGATCCAAAATTTGTTCAATTCGATTCTTTTCTTCTTTTACCAAAGTAGCATTCAATGTTGAACGATAACTTGGGTGAATACCAATTTCTGCATGCAAGTCCATACTTCGTATCAACCGCTGATGACGGGGATCTAAATGAGAAATGTTCTTGTCATAACGTGAAAAATCACCCAACAACCAGAACATAAAAAAATGAATACCCCTTGATTCCAGCGACAGAAGGTAATCGTACGTATCATATGGATCACTTTCCTGTCCAGTAAGTACTTTTTTCCGTTTAACCCGCGATTCATTATTTCTCTTGAGGAAATCTTTGACATTTGACGCCATTGTTCTCCAACCTTCTTTTAACAGATAGGCATAGGTGTTATCAATATCAAATCCTGGAATCACCTTTACTGCGTTCTTTTCTTTCGAATAAGGTATTCCGATGGATTGCGTTAACCAATCAATTAACGCAAATGACCACCTATCGCACATTGCTTTTTCCAACCATCCTTGTTTGTACGCCAAACTCATTGTGGCCGTGAAACGATTATGTTCATCTCGTTGAAGTGGTGTATACTCCTCATACCGAACCAACTGAAAAAATACGCTCGCTAGTGGATCTACCACCCCATCAAATCCTATGCACGGTTCCGAATTAAATGGATCAAAAGTCAAGTCATATTCTAAGTATTCTTCGTCAAACAACACCCTGCTCGGAATTAATTGCAGGACATCTTGGATGAATCGATTGGAATAATTGAACTTGTAACCATCTGCCGATGAGAAATATAAATAATCGTTGGTTAATTCATATTGCATGCCTCGTTCTTTGAACACAAAGTCCAAGGTATAAATCAACCTTTCTGAAATCTCCTCAACGAATATTAATAAGGACTTAGAGCTCATCTAAAACGGTTTGACAAATAAATTCGGCCGCTTTACCATCACCATAAAGTGAAGGAAAATGATGAGATGTAGAAATTAACTGGTGATAACCGTTGACAATTTTCTCTGTTTCCGAACCGACAAGTAACGCAGAGCCATTCTCCACAATCTCGATCCACTCAGTAGTTTCCCGCAAAATCAAACACGGTTTTTTAAAAAAATAGGCCTCTTTCTGCACACCACCACTATCCGTAATAACCATAGAAGCATGAGACTCTAGCGCAATCATATCAAGAAACCCAACAGGATCAATTAGCTTAATGTGATTATTCTGATACAACAATTCTTTCATATGATCGGTCAATTGCTGATCCATCATTTTTCTAGTTCGAGGATGCAAAGGCAAAACGATAACACTCCCCGATGCGTGCTGAATTTGATGTATCGCTTCCACTATCCCGTTCAATCTTTCAGCATCATCAGTATTGGTATCTCGGTGAACGGTAACAAGTATGAATTCACTGTTATCAATACCAAGGTCAATTAAAAGATCCGCTTTCGATAAAGATTCAAAATACAAGCTATTGTCGTACATGATGTCACCGCAATGGAACACCTTTGGATTATTAACTGAAGCTTTTTGTTCGTGAGACCAACTGAATCCTTCTCGTTTTAAATTTTCGAGGCCTGAAATAGTCGGTGTAAACAAAAGAGTTGACATATGATCGGTGCTAATCCGATTAATTTCTTCAGGCATCAATTTATCAAAACTTCTCAAGCCTGCCTCGACATGTATGACCGGAATATGCAACTTAGTCGATGCCAACGCACCTGCAACAGTGGAATTTGTATCCCCATAAACCAACACAGCATCTGGAGTAAATTCTAAAATGGCTTTTTCAATCCCGACAATCATCTCAGCCGTTTGAGCTCCATGATTGCCGCTTCCCACTGCGAGATTTACATGAGGTTCTGGAATACCCATTTCATTAAAAAACACAGCCGACATATTGTGATCATAATGCTGACCTGTGTGAAGAATTATTTCTTCAAGTTGTCCGGTGAATTGCGAAGAGATTGCTCGACTTATTGCTGCTGACTTAATAATCTGAGGTCGAGCACCGACTATGGTAAGAATTCGTTTCATACTATTCATCGCGATATAATACCGCTATCTGTAAAGCTAAAGTAACCATTCTCTGTTAAAATAACATGATCGAGTATTGGCATGTCAATGAATCTTCCAAATTCGACTAGTTTTTTGGTTAATATTCGATCCGAATCACTTGGTCGCAATTGTCCACTTGGGTGATTGTGCACCAAAATCATGGCATGCGCGCCAATTTCTAAGGCCATTTTAAAAATTACTTTTCCATCAGCAATAGTACCCGTCCAGCCCCCTTCCGAGATTTTTCGTTTCCTCAACAAGTGATTCGCTCGATTTAAAAACAACACATGAAACTCTTCGTGAGGCATATCGATAAAATAGCTGTGCATTAAATTGAACACATGCTCTGCACAACTGATGACGATTTTTTCCTTGTGCTGAATTGACATTCTCCTTTTTCCCAATTCAAATGCCGCCAATAACGTAGCAGCTTTTGCCGGACCAATCCCTTCATAATTGACCAATTCGTCGTAAGTCATTCGTGTAAATCCCTCCAATTGCTGATTGGCGTTTTTCAATAGAAGTTGTGCCAATTCGAGCGCTGAATACCGACGATTACCAGATGAAAGTAAAATGGCAATTAATTCAGCATCACTTAATGCCTGCCGTCCTTTGTAAAGCAGTTTCTCTCGTGGCCGATCATCTTCAGCCCAGGATTTAATTGTACGTTTCATTTGAACATTAGGAGACGGAAACTACAAAAAAATGCAGACCTTTATCCGCTTGAGTTTAAAAATTCAACGAACTACAGACACATTAAATGAGATTAGCTTGGACTCACTAACACAAATAGTATTAGGCGCAGCAGTCGCCGAAGCAGTTGCCGGAAAAAAAATGGGAAACAAAGCTGCCTTATGGGGAGCCTTAGCCGGAACTATCCCTGATTTGGATGTGTTATTCATGTCATTCTTCCACCCTATTGACGCCGCGTTAATTCACAG
>CANHQC010000195.1 GCA_947462695.1 Flavobacteriales bacterium
AATGACGGGTGTTTAAATGTTGATGAAATTACGGCGGGAACGCTTCCTAATAATCCAGATACGGATGGGGATGGTGAGCTAGATTGTCCTGAAATAGGTCCTGATCCAAATAACCCAATCGATACAGATGGCGATGGAATTATAGACGCATTAGAATCGTCCGTTACAGATACGGATGGTGACGGCGTGAATGATGAAGCAGATCCAGCGAATACCGATCCGTGTATACCAAACCCGAATGCTGGTCCATGTGATCAGGATAATGATGGATTGACTAACACACAAGAAACAACAGCAGGAACGAATCCAACAAACCCAGATACGGATGGTGATGGATTCCCTGACGGAACTGAGGTAACCAACGGAACAAATCCACTTAATCCGTGTGATCCAGACGATTCATTGCCGCTATGTAACATTGATACGGATGGTGATGGTGTATTGGATCTAGTTGAAACTACGGACGGGACAAATGTTAACAATCCTTGTTCTTACCTGGTTGCATCTGTTACGGAGACTATTCTTTCAGGTAGTGACTGTGATGAAGACGGTATTCTCGATGAGGTTGAAATTGCGAACGGCACTAATCCATTTGATCCTTGTGATCCAAATGAAGCAACAATTGACTGTATTAATGGAATTTATTTACCAACTGGATTCTCGCCTAATGGAGTTGGTGATCAGTCCAATGAAGAACTCATTATCCTTGTTGGAAAAGACGTATTGTCGTTTACATTATACATTTATGACCGATGGGGAAATAAAATGGTAGAAACCAGTGATAAAAATTTCACTTGGGATGGAACGTACAACGGAGAACCATGTAACGCAGGAGTCTATGCCTATGTTCTTGAAGTAAGATACGTTACAGGTGCCAATGAAAACCGTTCCGGAAACATCACGTTAATTCGTTAAGGGGGATGAAAAAATGGATCGTATCATGCGTGATGGGTTGTTCGATTGCAACCGCTCAGGATTTGCACTTTTCTCAAACTGCTCAAACCCCGTTGTTGATCAATCCGGGTGCTGCAGGGGTTTATGATGGATGGGAACGTGTAATCGTTAACCATAGAAACCAATGGCTTGGTTCCGGTACGCAGTTTATGACAACGGCAATTGCTGCGGATGCTAACTTTGGGAAGTCACGCAACAACGACAAGGCACACCTTGGGTTAGGCGTAATGTTTTTCAACGATATAGGAGGTGATTCTCGATTTGGAATACAATCAGGGGCACTCACATTGAGTGGTATCTTACCAATGGGAAATTCAGGACACATCCTATCTGCTGGTGTTCAAGGTGGGGCTGGAAATAGAAGTGCAGATTTTAGAAATCTACTTTTTGCTTCTCAGTGGACAGGAACCGGATTTGATCAAACACTTATTACCGGGGAAGAAAATGGAAATAATTTCTTCTACATTGATGCTTCAGCTGGAATTTACTACACGTTTGATGGAGGACAAAGCAGTTTTAGAAGAAATGACGATTTCAAATTTTCATTAGGAGTTGCTGGCTTTCACCTCAATCGACCAACACTGCGTTACACAACTGTAGATGGCGATAGGATGTACCGCAAATTTGTAGCTCATGCCAGTGTTGTTTCAGATATCCAAAACACCAACATTTCTATTGATGGATCGGTTGCTCAGTTTTTTCAAGGTCCCCACATGGAAACGTTACTTGGAGCAATGTTACGCTACCGGTTTATTAATGGAACAAAGCTAACAGGACTTTCACAAGATGCTTATGTTGGATTTGGAGCGTATTACCGCTTGCGCGATGCTGTCATTCCTTCGGTCATGATCAATTGGAACGGCTTTCAGTTCGGCATATCTTATGATGTTACTGTTTCTTCTATGCGAAAGGCATACAGAGGTGGTTCATTGGAGTTTTCATTGTCCTATACGAACCTTAGTCACGCCTTATTCAAATCGCGAAGAAGGAGATAGTAATAAAAATAAGGTTTCTAGAAATTCAATTATTTTCCAGCAAGTTGCTTGAAGAATCCAATGATTTTCTTTCTAAAAAGAAACATCAACAACAGGTAGGGAATAACCATAAGGTATAAAATACCTGTATTGATGGTGCTTCCAAAAGAGGCTTCATCCAGTTCCGATCCTTGTTCGGCAAGCAATCGACATTGAGAACAACCTTGAGCCCAACCAGTTGAGTTCACCAACAAGGTAAGCACGATAACACTGACTAAAAGAACTAAACGTTTCATACAATAAAATTACGTTTTTACGCTGAATCTGATTGGATCACATTCAATTAATTACTTTTGCTTATTACATTCATTCGTGTTATTCATGAAAACAATTTTACTTGTATTTAGTTGTTCGTTGCTATTACTTTCTTGCGGTGACTCTAAGCCAACGAAGGTTCTACCTAAAGATCTTGATAGTTTAATTATGCTTTATCCGGATAGCGTTGATCTTTTGGTTAAAAGAGGCAACAACTTTATCAAAACATATAAGTACGACAAGGCAATGGCTGATGGTGCAAAAGCCTTTCGTTTAGATAGTTTGAATGCAGATGCACGGTTACTTTTTGCGGATGCGTTGAATAACCGCCCAGAAAGAAGTCAACAAGATATTGCTGCAGCGCAACGACACTACAAGTACCTGTTAAAAAAACAACAGAAGAACACAAAGGTATTAGTTGGATTGGCGTCAACCTACAGTCAACAAATGGATTTTGACAGATCGTTTCAATACATCAATCAGGCGTTGAAAATCAACCCACGTTACCGGGATGCATATGTTATGAAAGGATCGAATTACCTTTTTCTAAACAAACCGGACCTTGCTAAATCTTCTTACGAAACAGCTGTTCAACAGGATCCATCCTTTTATGAAGCCTACTTAATGCTTGGATCAATTTACCAAGCTGAAAACAACGTCATTTGTATAGAATACTACAAAACGGCAGCCCAACTTCGCCCGAAAGATCCGGATGTGTTGTTTTCACTTGCATACGCGCAACAGGTATTCAACAAACCGGATGAAGCATTATTAACGTACCGAAAAATGATTCAAATAGACACGGCATACCACCAGGCATTGAATCAAATAGGCGTCATAAAGCAACACAATTACAACCAAATTGATTCGGCTATTTATTTTTACAATTCGGCCATTACAACAGAGCCGACGTTTGTAGAAGCCTACCACAACTTGGGAACATGTTATGAGGCAAAAGGAGACCTGACAAGGGCATTACAATCCTATGCCAAAGCGTTAAAATACGATCCGAACTTTAAACTTTCTCGTGATCGAGCGGATAAATTGAAGTATGCGCGTTAATCCTGCATACATCCAGTGGATTGGTGATTTAATCATTCCTGCTCTAGGATTCATCTTTTGGGATTGGAGTTTGTATTTTATCTTACTTTTTATCCTCTTGGACATGATTACTAAAGAAGTTATCATGCATGCAAAGGCTTACCAAGTAGTTAAATTACACCCTGATGGTAAACGCCACTGGTTCAAAAAATCTGCTGTAAGCACGGTGTTTTTTGTGTCGTTTTTGCTTCTTGTTCATGTTGCTGTGTTGCAGGTCTTTCCAACATTGAAGTTTACCAGTGAATGGTGGCGGTTTTGGACGTATGAAGATTTAGGTATTCAACAAGGATATGTATTGTTTCCTCTTTTGGCAGTTTCAGGCTACATGCAATTTAAACAGTCATTTGTCCTCACAAATATGGCTGCCAAGCTGACGATGAGTGAACTTTGGAGTCCGCAAATTAAATTAAACGTATGGCGAGTGCTCGCTGCTTCAACGTGGATAGGTGTTGCTCGATTCATTTATCTTGACGAGTCGGTTTGGATCGGTCTTGTTTTAGGCGTTGTCGCCGTATATCAATGGATTACCTTGTTTCGACAACCTAACTAATCCCTCTTTCGCGTTTTTTTCAACCAACTTGGCAACAATAAGGATCCGATTACTAGGTACGGAAAGTACGATAACATTCGCCAAACCAACGCAATAAACGCAATCAAAATCAGTGAAGACCCGAAGCCGCTCATTAGCGATGTGAAAGCATACTCGGCAACCCCACTGCCACCAGGCGTAGGACTCACACGCATGGTTAACCACAACACGAGTTGCTTGCTAAAAATGGAAAAATGATCACTTACATTCACAGGAACAAACGCATGAATCAGGACGTTAATAACTACATACCTTGACAACCAACTTGCGCTTGTATAGGCAAAAGCAGTCATCCAAAACCTAAAGCGTTCTTTTTTCAATACGATAGCTGCTTGCATACTGTCCTCACCTATTTTTTCAAGTTGTGCGCTCCATCGGTTTAACCATTTAATCTTTGCGAATCCGTGGAATACAGCTTTACCAAAGGAAGGACGCACGAATAAGAGTAAAAAGAAAAAAACCGCAACACAGGTAAAGAGGGCATAAGCAAACCAAAAAACACCCTCTACAGCCGGTGATATAAGTCCAGGAGGCACCAATTCAGCTTGTTGAAAGCCTAACACAACGATAGGTACAATTAAAACAAAAAATAAATTATCGAGAAATGTGGTACTAAACACAATGGCCGTGGCTTTTCCCATTGGAATCTTTTCACGGTTTAAAATAAACACGGCAACAGCGGATCCACTTATAACACCTGGAGCAAGTGC
>CANHQC010000196.1 GCA_947462695.1 Flavobacteriales bacterium
AAAAAACCAGTATTTAAGTACAATCTTTTCAATCCATTCGAAATAGTATTTTCATTGATTGTAAAACTTACTGTATTCAACCAGTTAATGACGTGTAATACCGTATTAAAATTCTCTTGTTGATGCGCTCCATTCAAAGGTACTGTGAATGAGTGATCTAAGACATAATCACCACAATACGTGATATCTGCCGATTTTTGTTGGGCAATGCGAGTAAACACGGCTTTCACATGATCTGCTGCTCTCCCAACGAATACAGGAGTTTCAGGCTTAATAATCCCCGCTTTTTCGGATGCAATTTGTTCTTCCGTATCACCTAGTAATTGGGTATGCTCAAGTGAGATATTTGTGATTATTGAAGCGATGGGAGAAATGCAGTTTGTTGCATCCAATCGTCCACCTAAACCGGTTTCAATAACACAAATGGAACAGTTACTTTCGTTAAAATAATCCAATGCCATGGCAAAGGTGATTTCAAAAAACGAAGGCGCGACGTCAAGCTGTCTGATTTTATTGCAAAATGACACCACGAAAGTTTCTTCGATCATTTTGCCATTCACACGAATGCGTTCAGTGAATGACTCGATATGAGGCGATGTAAATAAACCTACTCTCTCACCAGATTCAGTCAAAATAGACGCCAACATAGACGAAGTAGATCCCTTTCCATTACTTCCTGCTACATGAATGAAGCGCAATTCCTTTTCGGGATGGTCAATTCGCTCGAGAAGCGCTTGGATATTTCCTAAATCAGGTTTATAAGCTACAGCACCGAGTTGTTGATAAGAAGGAAACTGAGAAAACAACCACTCAACGCATTCTTCATAGCTATTAAGTGGCATTGACCTTAACAGTTAAAAACATGGATACCAATCCAGCACCTGGGTCTTTATTGTACTTAACTTGACTTTTAACCGCTGATATGACTTGATTAATGATTCGTTGATCTGTGGTAGTAGTTTTCGACGTACTTGACGCTGAAATCACCTGGCCATCTTCATTTACAGTCAACTTTAGATGTACATTTACGTTGATGCTCGTCTCAATATGATCAACTCTTGGATCGTTTAACCGGATCCTTCCTTTTCCGCTGCCATTTCCTCCAGGACCATCACCATCATTTCCACGGTCATTTCCAAAAGGACCTGAACCTGATCCGCTTCCTTTACCTCCGCCATCTCCGCCGGTTCCAAAAGGATTATCTGATGGTTTAGTGGATGAACTCGTTTCTTTCGAATTAGGTGCGGTATTCTGTCGACTTTCTCCGGTAGTAGATTGTGTGTTTGGATTGGATCGCTGCGTTAATACTCTTTGCGTTTGGGGTCGAGGTTCAGCAATCGGATCATCTGAAGGTGTTCCACTACCTGAACCACCAGTTTCAACCACCAATTTTTCCAATTCGAGCTGCTCTAATGTTGTCTCTGTCTTAACCGGAGGAATATCGGATGGTGAAGGGTCAGCCATTATTATTGTAGTAAAATAGACGTACAAAAAAAGCAGTAATAAGACCGTGACGGAGGCAATTATACCATTACGTTTATCAATAGGATTAACAAGTGGCCGAGTGTTCATATTTCGTTATTTATCGTATGCAAGAACCGGATCCCACGCATTTGCCTGAGCAAGAGCCAACACATTAAAAACTGCTTCGTAACTTGCTTTGTGGTGACCCGCAATCTTCAACTTCAATTTTCCTGAACGCTCAACTGCCGCAGCTGTCAGTTCTTTAATCTGATCGAATTCCATCGGATTTTCCAACGAACCTCCGGGCATAACCACGTATTGATTTTCCTCCGTAACAATGACCGTTGCTTCAACAGGATCTTGTGATGGCGGTATATTCTCTTGCGCTTCTGGTAAATCAATTGGCGTTTGATTGTTCGACATCAAACTCATGATGATAAAGAAGATCAACAAAAGAAAAATGAGGTCGGTCATTGAGGCCATTCCCCATTCTGCTTTAACTTTATTTCGTGAACGAAAATCCATAGTCGCTTATTTTGAAGGGGTATGCAGAAAATCTGTGAACTCTAATGCCGTATTTTCCATTTGATAGACAACAGTACCAATCATGGACTGCAAGTGATTGTGACCCATAAATGAAATTATACCGACAATCAATCCCGCAACGGTTGTGATCATAGCTGTCATTATACCAGGTGCAATTACCTTCAATTCAAGTGTTGCTGAATTTTCAAGATCGATAAAAACGACAACCATACCAATTACAGTACCTAAGAATCCAAGCATCGGACCTGCACCAGAAGCAGTAGCAAGGAAGGAAATACGTTGTTCAAGACGCAACACCTCTAATTTACCTGTATTTTCAATCGCAGCTGTAATCGTTTCCATTGGCTTACCAAGTCGCTCAATTGCTTTCTCTAAAATTCGAGCAGAAGGGCTTGTTGAACGCGCGCACAAATCTTTGGCTTGTTCGACTTTTCCTTCTTTCAAGTATTCCTTGATTTTGACCATGAAATCAGCTTCAGCCTTACTCGCACGACGAATCGCGAGATACCTTTC
Source organism: Flavobacteriales bacterium (assembly GCA_947462695.1). Classification (GTDB taxonomy): domain Bacteria; phylum Bacteroidota; class Bacteroidia; order Flavobacteriales_D; family Crocinitomicaceae; genus M0103. Next base: position 2,524 of record CANHQC010000196.1, read on the forward strand.
AACAAAGATGAATATTACATAACCAAACATCAATACCAACAAAAGATTGACAAGCCAACCAATTCCTGCGTTAGAATCTTGCAATATGTCCCAAATTGGAACTTCTTTTACCCCTGTTGGATTCACCATTTCCTCACCACCTTGGGGAGTCACTTGTAATAAAAAATTGAAACTCATAATTGATCAACGTTTGTTTTATAAAAATTATAACATCAGGTCAATAGAAGAAACGAAACTATTCCTCCTGTATAACCGAGTAAGGCTAATAATGTAATATTCTTTAAGTACCAGAAAAACGATATTTTTTCCATTCCCATCGCGACAACCCCTGCAGCCGATCCAATAATAAGCATAGATCCACCAGTACCTGCCGCATACGCAATAAAGTGCCATGTATGGTCATCAACAGGAAATTCTGAGAACATCCCGATACTTGCCGCGACAAGTGGGACGTTATCTATAATTGCTGACGCTACACCAAGCATTGGAATGAATACATTCAAATCAATTGTCGCTTTTACCTGTTCACCAAAGTTAAAAATCATTCCTAGTGATTCCATGGAGGCGACAGTCATTAAAATTCCAAGGAAAAACAACACAGACGGCATTTCTATTTTTGACAACGCTTTCATTGTCGGTCCGCCTTGTGTATGCACATTATCGTTACCACCAGGATCCGTAAACGTAATTTTACGGTTGGAAATATATTCCGCCATAATCGCAAAAATGGACAGCGATAACATCATTCCAACATAAGGCGGCAAGTGGGTGAGTGTTTTAAACACAGGAACGCAAATGATGAGTATCAAGCCACTATAAAACATGAATGACCCATATTTATTGCTTCGTTCATTCGTTGTTTCAATCGCATCGATTTCTCCTTTGAAGATTGGAAGAAAACTAGCAATAATCAATGGAATTAATGTGCACAATAAAGATGGTATGATCAAATATTCAATGAGTTGAACCGTACTTACTTTTTTCGCCATCCAAAGCATGGTGGTTGTCACATCTCCAATTGGGGTCCACGCGCCTCCCGCATTAGCCGCGATAATTATGAAGCCTGCATACCACATGCGGAGTTGCTGATCGCTGATGACTTTGCGCAGAATGGTAATTAAAACGATAGTTGCTGTGAGGTTGTCAATAATGGATGAAAGAAAGAATCCCAAGATTGAAACGATCCAAAGTAAGGTGATTTTCTTCTTTGTTTTGATCATCGACTTTATCGTCGAAAATCCATCAAAGAACTCGATCATCTCAACTATTGCCATCGCGCCCATTAAGAAAATGAGGATTTCTGCCGTTTTACCAAAATGATGAAGCATGGTAGATTCCATTAGGTGCATGCGATCCTCATGTTGAATTCCTTCAAGGGAAATAAGTGAACTCGTATGTGGATCAAACCACGACTGAGCGCCGTCAATACCTAACGCAATAACTGCCCAAGCAACGGCCATCATCAGAAGTGCAGGAATGAGCTTATCGATTTTAATCGCATGCTCTAAGGTTATACCCAGATATCCAATAACAAATACGATAAGCACCAGTAACTCCATCACACCAATTGTTTTAACGCAATTTCAAACGCACGTTTAGCAATACCTTTTGAAGCGTCACTGACGTGATGTGTTTCGAGCATCGCACGTTTGATCGTCTCACTCGTATCTTCAAATATGCCTATATCTTCAATGGTCTTTAAATCGTTGCTCATGAGGTAAGCAAAAACCCGCGCCATCCCACAGTTGGAAATAAAATCTGGGATTAACGCGCAAGACTGGTCAGCTTTTTCAGCAATTGGACCGAAAAATATTTCGCTATCTGCAAACGGAACATTGGCCCCGCACGAAATCACTTCTATTCCACCGGTGATTAGTTGATCTAATTGACTCTCTGTAATCATACGCGAACCTGCACATGGAATAAACACATCTGCGCCAAGCGACCAAATACGCTCATTCATTTCGTCGTATGAAATCAAGTCTGGATGATTGAGTTCATTGCCCTTTTTAGAAAGAAATAATTGTTTTACCTCATCAAACGTCAATCCTTCAGTTCGAATTATCCCACCAACACGATCAATAATTCCAATAATGGTTGCACCTTGTTG
>CANHQC010000197.1 GCA_947462695.1 Flavobacteriales bacterium
TGTTTTTTAAGTTGTACTTCATTATCACGTACTTCATTTGTCGCAGAATCATACGTGTGAATCATTACTTCACGAATCGTGTCATGGAAGGTGTCTTTAACCTCCAGACTGAATAATTCTTCAAGGAATAATTTGTGCAATTGCTTTGCGGACTTACTGCAAGGGCAACCAGTCGTTTTGCATTTGTAGTAATACAATCCTTTCGATTTAACCTCATAGCCAGTAAGTGGACCTTTACACATATCGCAAGTGGCGAACTGCTTTAACGGTAACTCTGCTGATCCATGGACATGTCGTTTCGGATGGTTGGATTGAACGCTGTTAATTTTGAGAAAATCTTCGTGAGACACTATTTTTGGATGACGACCTTCAACTGCTTCACCAGGCAGCAGATTACATATAAGAACTCCACAATAAAATGGATTTTTAAAAATCTCCAAGAGACGCTTTTCATTGATTGTCATTCCCAATAGTGAGAGTTTTTTTGAAATCTGAACATTGGTATACTTGCCCTGTAGTTTCCATTGAAATGCTTTTTTCAGCAATTGACCTTCTTCAGTAATTTCAATTTTCGAGTCGACCGCTTTATGGTGTTTGTTGACATTTTTGTAGCCCCTTGGTGGATTCCACAGCCAATAACCCTTTCTAAGCAATTCCGTCATCGCAGTAACGGTTTTATCTCGACGCAACTCATTGTCAAACTGGCTAAACATGTAAAACAAGTTTTGTTGGAACTTACCAGAAGGTGTAAGTGTATCCACTTCTTGAGTAACGGCCTTCACTTGAACGCCATATTTGAGCAAGTCACTCGTTATCTGTGATGCGCTTGATCCTGTTCGTGAGAATCGGTCGTATGAATAAACAATGATGTAGCCTACTGAATTACTTTGTTTTGCAAACTTAATCATGCGTTTAAATTCACGACGATCATCGCTTTTTGCCGACTCATGAGTTCCCCCGAAGTACGCAATAATGTCGTATCCATTGTTTTTCGCATATAGTTCACAATGTTTTTTCTGAGTAGTTAAACTTGTGTTTGTATCTGCTTGCTCTTTCGTTGAAACGCGTGTATACACAATGGCATTTCTTCGTTCGGAAAACGTGTCCTCTTTAGGAGTAAATTGTAGGAACTGATTGAGTTTATCCATGTTCTTTAAAAATTGTTCGCAATATAATTTCACAATAGGTTTCAATAGACTCGAGCACTAACTCTGGATCTTCAACCTGTTGCTTCTTCAAATTCTGTATTAACTTTTTTCGTATTTCTTCTTGATATTTCCTTTTATTTTCTTCCAAATGTGTTTACCCATGTGCTTTATGTCCGTTCGTCGGTGCTGAAAGCGGGTACTTAAATTTTCCGGTATTTCCGGTTACTGATTATTTAATTTGAGTGATACTTCATTTTTGAAATCAACTATTTTTCCTTGTCGTGTGCTCACTGTGATTTTTTGATATCCATTTCGAACGATATAATTTGAAAAATCTTTAATTGCCGAAACATTATTCTTGCTTACTTGGATGACACGTTCTGGCTTGTTGTCCTTTTTAAATATTTGCAATTCTTCAGTGTGTTCATCCCTTAAAAGTTTCACAATCTTTTTTTCATCCTCGGTTAAGAAAGAGGCATCACTTGACCATTCTTTTTTCGCCCAATCTTGAATCAACTGACTCACGGCATTTGAAATCGACAACACGATGTGTGGCAATCTCATTATTTCCTCAAATTCAGGTATTTCATCCAAAAAATGTTGGTGTTTGTCTAAACAATAGGGCATGCATTCATTGTTTAAATTGACGACCAAACTCACATCTCTTCTGAAAATAATTGTGTAGAGAATAATTGTTTCAAAGAGGTCCACCGAACCTTCTTTCAGTGCATCCTGAAAAGTAATGTCACCAAGTAATTCTTTGTATTGTTCCAAATGTCCCGAATGTTCAGCAATTTGCTCAATCACTTTTTGGACGTTGGGGTCCTGAAAAAGTTCATATGCATTCGCTTCTTGTCCTAGAATACAGTCTTTTATCTCCTTGATTTTATTCAATGAAATATCAAAATCTCGAAGTTGTTGAATTAACTTAATCCAAACAGCTTGTTTCAATGTATATCTACGGCGGGTGTTAATTTTCGATTGAACGGTGGGCAATATATCTTTTTTGTCCCAATAGGTTGCGTCACGGTGAGTTACACCTAAATCATTTATAGTGTATCGTGGCTCATGGAATGATTCATTCAAACCTGGAAAAGTTGAAATGAATTTAGATTGTACGATAAAATCCATCTCCTCTTTGTTGATAAAATTTATTTCTTTCATATGTGTAAGAATAATATATTTGCGAATATAATTATTTATTCACCAAAATTAGAAAAAACTAATGGAAAGAAAAAAAAGAAAAGATGAAAACCTTCCAGGTCCAATTGCTGACCGTTATTGCGAGTGCGGTTGCGGAAATTTATTCACCCCGAGTCGGATTGACAAGGTGCACTTAAACAAGCAACATTACGACAACGCTTACAACAATGGTCCAAGGAAGGAAAGAGATGCCAACAGGAAGAAACACGAGAAAATTCTAGCGAAAAACGACCGGTTACTGAACAAGCACTTTTTGATTCTCCGATTTGAAAAGATTAAGGAGGTATATTACGACGTGCTCAAAGCAGATGGCTTTGAATTTGCGTTCAATATTGGAATTCAAGAAGTAAACAACCTCCGTTGGGTTTTTTCCTACAAGTATGTTTACAGGATTATTGAAACAACACCTAAAAAGGTCATAATACAACGAAGATGAGAATGCCAACACCAATAGATCAATTACCTAGCTTCAGTGGAGGAGGTAATATGCCGTCGCAATCAGGTTCCAACAAATGGCTGCCCGTAATTATTGTCGGAGGAATCATCCTAATTTCAATAGGGGTGGCTATCGCTATGAATAAAAAATCACCAACTGTTCAATCAAGAAAAAAAGAAGATGGAGAAGAAGAAACGCACAACACCTAGTTCCGATCAGTTCGAGAAAATTTTGACAACAGCTACTTCGGCTACGGTTGTTTTAATCGCATTTGCCGTGATGATCCGAATAGGAAAAGTCATGATTCGCGACCTCAAGGACATGGGAATATAATTGTATTATTCCTTATTCAAAAAAGACCTGAAAAATCAGGTCTTTTTTTTTGATTTCATATGAATGACAAGATGTGTGATTTTTCACATGTACAACCTCGTTTAACAATGAAATACGCTGTACATCGCTGTAAAACAATGCGAAACAACGTTAAACGTCGTTTTGCATGTTTTTTACCGACTATTCAGTCGGTTTTTCGACTATATAAAAGTTGATTTCTGCGTGCAACTCAATACCTACAGTCTATTGCGCATCAGATAAAATAACTCTGACTTCGAATTAATACTCAATTTACGGTAGACCCTTTTTATGTGCATACGAACAGTATCTAAAGCTAAATCGTGTTTGTCCGCAATCATTTTATAGCTAAGTCCATCCAATATCCCGTTCACAATTTCTTTTTCACGATCTGATAATTTTTCTGCTATCATTCGGTTATGATTGAAAAATGAAATGACCAAGCGCGCAATTTTCGGTGTCATGTATGCCCCACCATCCTTCACACTCAAAAACACATCGTTGAAGTTCATTTCAAAACTTTGCTTGTCAATGTAACCCGAAGCACCCAATTGTAATGCTTTAAATATGGTTTCTGAATCGTCCATAATGGTATTCATGATGATGTATGAATTTGGGTATAGCGTGAGAATCTTTTCAATTGCCATTAAGCCATCCATTTCAGGCATCAAGATGTCAAGAAGGAATACATCCGCTTCTTTTGGATTGTTTAAAAAACCAATTGGATTTGAATAGATGTTCAAACATTGAAGATCCTCAATGTCATTGATCCTTTCTTGCATTAAGCGAGCCAAATGTTTGTCGTCCTCTATGATAATTACTTCCTTCATTTTAGTGGTATTTTAATATCAACTGTTAATCCTGTTTGCCCTTCTGCCACGTAAAAGAAATATGTTCCTTTATTCCTTTTAGTGCGCTTTTTTATATTGCCTAAGCCATTGCCATATTCCGAATCAAGATTCTCCTTCTTGAATTTGCCAAAATCACTAATGACAATGTGTAATTGTTTACTTTGAACCACTATAGACATCGTCAATTTTGGAGTATTGGCGTGTTTAATGGAATTTGTTACCACCTCATAAACAATAAGTTTTGTGTCTCGAAATATGTCTGATTTAATCATGTAATTTTCGTCAACCTTGATCTTCACTTCTGGAATAATGGCCGAACTCGTGCAAGCCATCACGACAAATTCATTTAGTTCATCGGTAAGGTTATAAATGGAGTGTTTCTTCCGCGTAATGGAATCTAGGTAAGTCCTGAAACTAAACAAGGCCTCCTTTAATCCTTCTTGTATTCGTTCTCTTTCATTCGAATCAAACTTTTCTCTTTTACTCAAGAGCAAAAGTCGGGTTAAAATCGTGCCTGATTCGTCGTGAAGATCCATAGCAATTTGTGCCCTTGTTTCTGATTTTATACGAATCGAACGCAGAAAATAACGGATAAACATGATTCCGAGAAGAATAAAAAGTACGAGAATCACCAAAAGAAA
>CANHQC010000198.1 GCA_947462695.1 Flavobacteriales bacterium
ATAGACAAAAATAGAGGAGAAAATTCCTTGGAAGGTCAATCCACTCGAATAGCTGTGTTCAACGAGTGAAAACATCACGTTTGTAGTGCCATAATCCCGTTTTATGTCCTGCAATTGCTGAAAATCCAGTGGGAATACCTCAATATCTTCTTCAATCGACAGTTGATTTAGAAGGGTCATCAATATACTTCGTTCATTGTATCCGGCTGTTCCTTTATCGGTTAACGTTCGGCTGTCAATGGAATACGATTTAATTCCCGTTAATTGAGCTGCAGATTCAATACTTTCGGAAAAGATGCGTTCGAGCTTTTCAGATTTGACATAGTCAATTGAACCTCGTTTATAACTGATCACACTCGGTTCAACAACAATTAATTCATTCGAAGAAAGCGTTTCTACATTGCGCAGTTGTCTTTTATCGTAAGCTTTACGTTCTTTCCTCGTCATTTCATCTAATGCATCAGCCTCTTTTTTTAATGCTGCTTTGATGTCAAGCTGTGTGTTGTATTTATTCAAAAAAGAGCTATCAGCCAAGATGTCGCGAATACCATAAAGGTAAAAACGTGTCGAATCAAATGATTCAGGTAATTCTCCGAGCTTTGATTTTTTAATTCGTTCGTATTTTGATCCACTCGCTGTAGAAGATGTATTTCGTATGGTGTCTTTTTTAGCTGATAGAGCCTCTTTTGCAGCCTCGTCAAATGATTTTAACGAATAAGTACCGGTAGAAAATTTTCCTTTCTGAACAAGATGCTCCAGTAATTTAGATTGAAGCGCTTTGAGTTCTTCATCATTGGGGAATTTTTTATGACTATCGTAAATCGTTCTAAGCGCCAACGTATTGACTCCGTCTTTTGATAGTTTTTTAAGAAAAGCATGCAACTTAGCAGACTCTCCCTCTAATTCACTTTCCTTTTTTACTGTTTTATTGGAAATGTTGCCGTTCTTGTACATCATGAAATTCAACCAGGCATGGCTTTTCATTCGATGTAAGTAAATTGATTCGGGATAATCCTTCTCTAGGATATAGATGGCATAAAGTGCTTCGGCATATTCAACATCTAGAATGTGCAATCGAACTGACTCAAATCTGGCGATAGATCGAATGGAAGCGAATTTTTCCTCGCCTAGTTTGAAATAAGTAGGTTGCCAGTTCGTCCGTTTTAAAATCTCCGGATCAAGAGCTGATTTTCTGCGTTTGATATTTGGATGGGAGCTGTTTTCGTCGTCGTAATCCTCTACTGCGGTAATAGGGTATATTTTCGTTGGAAACATTGACTCTGGTACATACATTACCGGAGTATTGAAATAACTTGAACTAAACGGCCGTTCTTCGAATGGCAAATACGAATACATCAGCACATCGAAAGTGGAACTTACCGCTTTTTCTGAGTAGCCAGCGTTGTAATATAAGTTTAGACCGGCATTATCGGCTTCCAATTCGTGTTCTTGAACATATTGACTAAGGTGCTCGATTTGATCACCAAACGTGCGGTTATTCGTTTTCCAATCGAACGTTTCAACCACATGGCCCAATTGATAATGCGCAATTTCATGTGCCAAGACAAATGCTAATTCAGCTTCCGAACTTAGTTGCATGATTAATCCGGTTGTCACGAAAAGAATTCCCTGATCCGTACTGAAGGCATTTGCTACATTTGATTTGAGTGTATAAAATCGGAGCTTTTCGAGTGTTTTTGTGTCGTCTTTTAATAAGATGGCAGCAATGGATGATACGTATTCACTGATTGGGTCACCGTAAACAACAAGTCCCGAATGCAACAACTCGTCAATGGCATAATTCGTTCCTTTTAAAAAGACCTTTTCTTGCGAGCGATTAAGCTCATTTCGGCCTTCACGCAATTCCTCTTTTACTTTTTGAAACGTCTCTTTCGTAAAATCAGCCGGAATAATTCCTTTCGATACAATTGGGATATACGAGTTAAAATTAGTTTGGCCCCATGAAAAGGATGAAACAATTAAACATGAAGCAAGTAGAGATCTAAAAATTATTTCCATTCTTTTGGAATAACGCACACTGGAATGGGATCCATTTTGTGCTTGTTTTGCAGGTGCAACTTCCGGTAAATTGACAATACTTCTAATTGCCTTGGTGTTAATATCAGTTCATCTCCGCTGAATTCCATTGCCCATTCTAACTCGGGGTAAGTTGCACCAAGTTGGTCTTCATCACTTCGTCCATCTTCCCACAAACCGTCGGTTGGTTTCGCTTGTTGGATGGAATTTACCACATTTAAAAATTGAGCCAAACCAAATACTTCAGACTTCATTAAGTCTGCAATTGGACTTACATCAACACCTCCGTCGCCATATTTTGTGTAAAATCCGACGCCAAAATCTTCGATTTTATTTCCTGTCCCTGCGACTAAGCAATGGTGCGTTTGCGCAACAGCATACAACGTAGCCATACGCAAACGCGAACGTGTATTTGCCATTGCGAGGTGGTGTGCAACTGTTTTTTGCGGCAAAGTTTTCTCGAGTTGTTCGAATGTTTCCGTTAAATTGATTTCAATTGACGTTACATGCTCAAATCTGTCTTGCAACTGATCGATATGTTCTTTAGCTCGACTGTATTCAGCAGAAGTTTGACGAATAGGAAGATTAAGTAAAATCGTTTTTTTTCCTGTTAACGCACACAACGTTGAAGTCAAAGCCGAATCGATTCCTCCTGATATCCCAATGACATATCCTGATGTTTTGGAACTTTCGCTGTAGGAAGAAAGCCAATCGACAATGTGTTTTACGATTTTCTCGTGTTGCAAGTTTAAACGGGTTACTTAGAATAAAATAGAAACTTTCAACATGATCTGGTTTTGGTTCGCTTTGTTGTTAAACATAAGCGGCTTGAGATCTTCATCAAGGGTGAATAAACTGTTTCGTTCGTCACCGGCATCCGTTTTTTTCTGCGTATGAAGCGGAGTAAATCCATAATAGTATCCCAATTCAGCGATTAAGCTCGTTGACCCCGAAAAGTTCCATTCAGCACCAGCACATACACCAACCGCTGACTTTAAGAAGAACAAATCATTTTTAGATACCATGTCTGTGTTCGTCATATTCTGATCAATTTCAGGAATGTACCCATCATCCGTTGTTTTACTCGACACAAGGAAGCTGTTTCTTAAACCAAATTTTCCAAAATACCTCCAATAACCAAAGAAGTTCGTTCTAAATGACAACATGGTTGGTATGGTGAGGTATGTCGCTTTTTGATTTCGTTCAGAAACTTCGAATAATGTACCATTTTCCTCGCGATCCTTGTACGACAGAATTTCAGCATCACGGAAATAATAGTAAACCGGACTGCCACTTGGAGCTTTATAGTTTAAGCGTTCAAAATCAAATTCTAAACCCGTTGTAAATCCAATGGTTTCTGATAAATTAATTAATACATTCGCACCAACGGTCAAATCCGTTCCAACTCCGTTTGTTTCCATGCGTTTGGTCATCATTTTTTGAAAATTGATTCCCGATCCTAAAACGATTCCGGCTTGTACTTTCTTTTCAGCAGCTTCTTGAGCGATAGCAGAAAGGGATAAAAGCAAGGTGAAAACAAGTAGACTTCTTTTTTTCATATTCATTGACTTTGAAGTTGAAAGTAATTGATCAACACTAATTATGTAAATTTGTTTCGAAAATAGCGAATATAGATGACTTCGAAAAGCTTTCTCCTGATCACTTTTACACTACTATTTCTTGCGTCTTGTTCTACTGATCCATTAAATGTTGATATTGAGGACACACGCATTTCTACGCGTTACATTCATTTGGACTCGTTGTTCTACAATTCATCGCAAAAACAATTGAGGGAAGTGCAACAACTGATGGTCAAAGAAGCTCCTGAAATTTATGAATTTGAAATCGGTTATTGTCTTCGTTTTGGGAATCTTTCAGATACAGCGTTAATCCGCGGATTGGAACTTTTTTATGCCGATCCCTACATTTCAAGATTACAGAAAAGACTAAAAGAAAAGTTCAGTGATTTAACAGCGAAAAAAGAGGAAATAAACCTTGGACTGAGGCATTTGAAAACCCATTTTCCGAATGGATTGATTCCTGAACACGTCGTTTTTATGAATTCGTTGTTCATGGCTAATGCGTTCAGCACTGAACGACAAATTGGAATTGGATTGGAGCGTTACCTTGGGCCTAAAACGGATGTGATTAAAGAACTACCTGGTCAGGATTTCCCGCAATGGATGCGCGAAGCAATGGACGAACAGTACATTTCACGAGATGCCATTGCTTCTTGGGTCATGACACATTACATTGAAGATAAAAAAGGCTCTCTTGCTGAGGAAATGATCAAATGGGGTAAGATCCTTTACCTCGTACAGGCTGCGTTTCCAGACAAAGATCCATCCTGGATATTACGGTACTCCAAAGCCGATTATGAATGGGCATTGGAAAATGAGTATTCATTTTGGAAATACCTTGTGGATCAAAAAGTTCTTTTTAAAACGGATGAAGCGCGATCGGCCGATCTATTTAAGGAAGGGCCTTTTACGCCTGGGTTACCTAAAAAGGGTCCGGATCGGTTAGGACAATTTCTCGGGCTTCGGATTATAGAATCTTACATGGCTGCAAAGGAGGTTAAATTAGATG
>CANHQC010000199.1 GCA_947462695.1 Flavobacteriales bacterium
AACGTTGCGAATGGAATTCATGTTTTTTACTTCGACTTTTGTTCCAAATTCAGAAACCCCTTTTTTACGTACAGAAATATTGGCATCGCAACGAAGTGAACCTTCTTCCATGTTCCCATCGCAAATATCAAGGTAGCGAACAAGTTTTCTGACCTCTGTAAGGTAATTGTATGCTTCTTGAGACGATCGAATATCAGGTTCAGAAACGATTTCCAACAATGGAACACCTGCGCGGTTCAAGTCCACTAGTGTGTCATAAATATCAACGTCATGGATGCTTTTTCCGGCATCTTCCTCCATGTGAATACGCGTAATTCCGATCGTTTTTTCCGTTCCATCTTGCATCCTGATGAATACCTTACCACCGACACAAATAGGAGTGGTGTCTTGGGTTATTTGATAGCCTTTCGGAAGATCTGGATAAAAGTAATTCTTACGGGCAAAATGCTGCACTGGTGCAATTGAACTTCCACATGCCAATCCAAGGCGTATGGCATATTCAATCGTTTTTTTATTCATTTTAGGTAACGTACCTGGATGACCGAGTGTAACTGGTGAAACGTTTGTATTTGGTGCATCGCCATAAGAATTAGGATCGCTCGAGTAGGCTTTTGACAACGTCAGCATTTGAGCATGTACCTCAAGACCTATAACCGCTTCATAATCTCCGTATGTTATTGCTTTCTCCATCAAATTCGGGAAATAAGTTCACGCATAATTAGCGTCATCTTTGGTTCCTGACGACTTGCCACTTCGATGACATCTTGAACTGAAACTTTTTGGATTTTTCCTGGTACGCCAAGGTCAGTGATAATCGATATAGCAAAACAAGGTATTTCCATGTGTCGTGCTACAATGACCTCAGGAACGGTTGACATTCCGACAGCATCTGCGCCAATTGCGCGGACGTAGCTATATTCTGCAGGTGTTTCCAACGTTGGACCAGTCAATCCGGCGTATGTGCCGACTGCCACTCGTATATTGTTTTCCTGTGCAATTTGTTGAGCCAAACCAATCATTTCGGGATCATAAGGTTCGCTCATATCTGGGAAGCGAGGACCGAGTTCGTCAATGTTTTTACCGATTAATGGATGAGCTGGGAAAAGGTTGATGTGGTCATTCTGAATCATGATTTCACCCACTTCAAAATCTGGATTTACACCTCCTGAGGCATTGGAAACAAATAAACGTTGAATACCCATCAGTTTCATTACGCGCACAGGAAAAGTAACTTGTTGCATATTGTAGCCTTCATAGTAATGAAAACGACCTTGCATAGCCATCACTTTTTTACCACCTAATTCACCAAAAATCAGTTTTCCAGAATGACTTTCTACTGTCGAAACCGGAAAATGCGGGATTTCAGCATATGGAATTTCATCTATAATTGAGATTTCTTTCACCAATCCGCCAAGACCAGTTCCCAAAATAATTCCGATAGTAGGTTCTACCGAAGTTTTTGATTTGATGTAAGCTACAGCCTCTTTAAATGCCTCTAACATAATTCAGTATTCGTTGGTTAAATATTTCTTGTTTATCCAGTTGAAGTTCAATTTCCATGACATACCATGGAAAGTTCTTCATCTGATGATTGACATCGGCTTGTTGCAATCGAACAAAGTCTTTGCTTGTAGTAACAATCGCTGTTTCATCACTTGCAAAAGTACCAAAAATATCATGAATATGCGTTAAGTCAAGCGCTGTAAAGCTGTAATGGTCTGGAAAAGTCACTGCTTTAACTTCCGCATTTTTTTCTAATTCACGTTGCAAAGGAAGGGGATTGTCTATTCCTGTAATTAATACTACTTTCTTAATGAAGCTTATTGAATGAAATTTTGCGAATAGGCCTGAATAAATTATGGAAGAGAAAAACACATTTTCACTTGAAAAACGAGTGTGTGAAATGAACGTATTCTTTTGGTTTTCGTCAAGATTTGCAGGTGACTTAGTTATGATTAGGATGTCCGCTCTACTTGCTGATTCACTTGGTTCTCTAAGACGTCCAGCAGGAAGAAGATGGTCATCCCAGTATGGTCGATCAAATTCAGTTAACAACAGACTTAAACCGCTTTTTATTTTGCGGTGTTGAAAGGCATCATCAAAAACAACAGCCTCAAGCGACGGTTCTTGTTTTTGCAGTTGTGAAAAACCTTCTTTTCGATTTTCACAGACGGCCACAGTGGAATTTGAATTTAAATTCTGACGAATTAACAAGGGTTCATCACCAGATAAAATAGGCGAATCAGCTGCAGTTACGATTCGAAAACCTTTGGTTTTTCTCCCATAACCACGACTGATAACAGCGGTCTTATAATGGTTCTGTAAAAGTTGACATAGGTAGATCGTCATTGGCGTTTTACCTGTACCACCGACCCGAAGATTTCCAACAGTTATGGAAGGAATTGGAATCTGATAAGACCTTAATATTCCGAATTCAAAAAGTGAATTACGAATGAAGACAATCACCCAGAACATCCATGAAAATGGGAGCAAAATAAATTGCCATTTATGCATGGATCAAAGATAAGAATAACGCACGAAAACTAATACTACGAAGCAGAATAGTCTGAGAACTGCTGTTCATCGGCGTAATAGAATATTCTCACCTGAGCAGTGTCTGTTAAGAAATCTATTTTTCCAATTTCAAAACGATTAATTGCAATTCCAGTACGTTTTTCAAGATCTGTTTTCATCTCTTCGTACTTTTCGGTGGTAATTAAGTCAATGCGTTCATAAATGACCGTTTTGCGTGTTTCGTGTTTGACTAACCAAAGATTTTCAAGGATGTAGGTAAGGACAATCACGACAACATTGATGATCATCATTTCTACAATACTAATCTGGTTGGAAGCCAAAGAGTTCACAACACTTACACCTATGATCAAAAATAAATACGTCATTTCTTTGATCTCAATGGCATCTGTTCGGTAACGTATTATACCAAAAATGGCAAAAAGACCAAGCCCCATACCTGTGTCGATGTCCATTTTTTTCAAACCGAAGCAAAGAAAAAACGTAATTGTACCAATGAGGTAGTACGTAAATAAATAATCTTTTCTTTTCGTTTTCGAATAATACAGGTAACGAATGAGCACTGTCAGTACTAATATATTTACGGCTAGTCGAAGAAGCAAGACATAGGCATCATCACTAAATAATGTAACTCCGATTTCATTGTTTACTTTACCTAGAGGTAATATGGTGTTAAGCAGCATGCGTTTGTATTTTATTGATTTTTAATAGTTTCTTTTTAAATCGATTGCTTTTTATAATCGATTTATCGTATAGTTGCATAGATCCAATACAATACTTACTCAAGCGGTAGGGGCGAATTAGGTGTTTTTTCATTAAAGCATAAAAAGCAGAATTTCTGTTCACACTTTCTTGTTTCAGCTCTGCAATAATTAGGTTGTCTAGTTCAACTTTGTGGTCATTCCAATGAAAAACGAGGTTAAAATCCAAGGTTAAGCGCTCATTTTCGGTCTTATTCACAAGTGTAAGGCGATTGAAGCCATTCCACATCGTCGGTTGAAGATCTAATCTAGTTGGTAAAATCTTATTTATAAATTCCAAATGTTCTAAAGGAAGTTCAGTAGTTGGAATTGTTTCGACTTTTATCCTTCGTTTGTTCGTTCTATTTTTGATTTTGTGCTTTATTTCGAGGAAGGATAAATCTGATTCAACGTATTTTCTGTAACGAACCTTATATCGATTTTGCCTTCCATTGTGGTGGTCTTTGTACATTTTGAATTGATCATCAAAATAGAGACTTTCATATCTTGGAGATCGAGATTCTGCAATTTCTAAGATACTGTAATCGGAGATTAATTTCGGTAAAAAAGCCAAAAAATCGACATGTGAAAATGCAAACTTCGTATCCACACGGTTCATTAGTTTTACCCGATCCATTTCTTCTAGGGTAATCCCTTCGAATTGGGACACTAAACCATCAATAGTTTGATTCAACATTAATTCAAAGTTAATTTTTTTTTGATTCCTCGACGGGATCTTTTTAAAAACTTACGTGTCTTGATTTTTCAGGAAGTATCAATTAGCTATCTTTGAGCATGCGAAAAAAAATACTTTTACTTGGGTCTGGTGAGTTAGGAAAGGAATTTGTTATTGCTTGTCAGCGACTTGGTCAATACGTTATTGCAGTTGATAGTTATGAAAATGCTCCAGCCATGCAAGTGGCGCATGAATATGAGGTAATTGATATGCTTGATGGTGATACGTTAGACAAAATCGTTAAAAAACATCAACCTGATATGATTGTTCCAGAAATTGAAGCAATTCGCACCGAACGATTATACACTTATGAAGGCCAGGGAATTCAAGTCGTACCAAGTGCAAAGGCAGCTAATTTCACGATGAATCGCAAAGCAATTAGAGATCTTGCTGCGATTGAAGTTGGTGTACGAACTGCTCCTTATAAGTACGCAACGACGCTTGAAGAGCTCAAACAAGGAGTAGCATTTACAGGAATTCCTTGTGTTGTCAAACCATTAATGTCAAGTTCAGGTAAAGGACAATCCGTTATAAAATCGCTTGAGGATATTGAAAAAGCATGGAATTATGCCATGGA
>CANHQC010000200.1 GCA_947462695.1 Flavobacteriales bacterium
ATTTAATTCGTATCCTTCTATTTCTGTGCTGCTTCAAAAATGACCTTTCTGAAACTCGCCTTACTAACTTCCAAGGTTCCTCTTTCAAGTACAATTTCCTTATTCAGTTGACCAGCACTCTCCTTATCGAGATGAAGCGCCTCATCAATGTAATTTGCGCTTAAATTACTGACGACAAAGCCATTTTCTCCATGCGTAATCCACTCCTTATTTGCTGGTAAATCACTCACAATCGGCACACATTTGTAATACATTGCTTCAAGTAAGGACACTGCCGTGGCATCAGATTCAGGTAATGAAACAAAAAAAGTTGAGCGCGCATAGTAGTTCGCATTTTGTTCGGGAGATAAAAACCCGACAAATTCAATCCTGTCTGAAAGACCACTTTCCACACATTGTGCCTTTAATTGTTCGGTCTCTGTTCCTCGACCGGCAATAATGAGCTTCCATCCAACTGAATTTTCTCCCAAACAAAACCGGTAAAATCCATCAATCACCTGGTCTATACGATAGAGCTTATTGTGCGTCCTATTTGAGTAAATAATCTTTTCTTTTTCAATTGCAAGGTTTATTGGATTGACTCCAAAATTACAGATCGTAACAGGTAATTTACGTTTAGGAATTAGTCGCTGCATTTCATCTGCCAGGAATTGTGCATCTGCTGTGCAATGATCAACCCGTTTTAAAACGAACTGAATCATTTTTTTCAATAGCCAATTTTGTTTCGGGTTAATCAGAATATCACTTCCCCAAGCTGTAAGTACCAACGGTAGGTGAAAAACAACGTTTACCAACGTGACATAGAAGGCAACAGCATTTGCTTGATGCACATGAATGACGTTTGGTTTAAATGATCGAATAACTTTTGCGATTGCCCATGTAGTTCGCAACCAATTCAGCGGGTTAACCAATGAAAAATCAACCTGTCGGTAAGCCATATCTTTGGTCAGAAATTCGTTGCCATTTGAAACCACAAAAATACTTACGTCTTCTGATTGAATTCGATTGATGTAATTGGCCACATGGGGACTTGAAGTACCCACAACAAGAACGCGCAAGCCACTCATTTTGCTTCGTAGTGTTGCTTTCGATCCAATTTTCGCAAGATACGTGCAGGTGAACCACCAACGATAGTATTTTCAGGCACATCAGTTAAGACGAGACTATTTGCCCCGACCACAGCGCCATTCCCGATGGTTACACCCGGTCCAATTACGACATTGGAAAAACAAATGACGTTATCACCTATCGTGACGTTTTCAAATACATGTGGATTAAGATCCGGGTATGCGATTTCCTGCTCATATGCTGTTCGGGATGCAAAAATTTTAACCCCTGGTGCACAATCAAAATTTTTCCCAATTCGAATATCGGCACCGCATCCCCAAAAAACGCAATTTGGCGATATAACCGATTGGCTATCAATAGAAATAGATCCTTCATAATTGCACCACTTAGCTCCACCGCAATGCAACACGACGTTGTTCTGAATGGACACGCGATCTCCCAGCGTTAATTTTGATGCGTTGTAAATCTCTACACGCTTACCAAAAACAGTAGTTGGAAACCTCTTTTGAACACGAATAAGTGTCCGGTATGAAGCAACAAATAAAACGAACTGTCGATAAAGTACTTTAAACATGCTGTCTGGTAAATTTCGACTTAAATTTATGTAATCTTTTAAGGATGGAGAAAACCAACGATTCTTTTGTCAATGAATAGGTTGTTTTTTGAACGGCATTCCAGGAGTTTTTATAATTACTTACTCCATCCAATCCTTCACTAGCGCCCATATTTACATGGCGGTAACCATTTTGTTGTGCATGCTGAAACACTTCGTATTGGACAGCAACAGCTGCATACAAAGATTTGTATTCGTCATTCAAATAAGATGCAGCTAGCCAATCGAATACCGTATCCTCGTGATACATACAAATCATAGCTGAAATCATTTTATCGTCAAGAATTGCCACCCACATATATATCCCTGGTACTTTCCATAAATCAGCAATGAATTCTTTAGGGTAGACCGTTTTTGTTCCCCATCGCTTCGCCGAATCTTCATATAGCCTAAAGTATTCCTCAAAAAAACGGGGATCTTTAGTCATATGCACATTCACTTTTTCTGCTTTTATGTAGCGTTTAATGTGTTTTTTACGGGTTGAATTAAACCGTTCAACCACAGGCGTATTCTCTTCGCTTTCAAAAATATGGCAAGAGCGCTGGATCAGTTTGAACTTGTATACGTTTGTCAAATGAAGAAGATCCTCATAATTAATTCCACTATCTGGTCCAATATTAATGACTACATGATCTGCCTTCTCTCTTGTAATTTCAGACATGAGTGCTGACAGTTCTTCTTTTGAATTTAATGGAGAATAAAGACCAAATGGTAGGCTAAGTGCATACTTAAACTTCTTTTTCTTGAAGGAGATGACGTTTATGGAGGAATTTTCTAGTTGTAAAACTTGAGAATCATAACCGTAAAAATTGGCTACGTAATCCGTAAAAATAGTATGACTGAATTTTTCGAGCTGTTCCATTTGATTACGCTGAATAGGGATTAATTTCAGCCTCGTTTCGTTCAACTGTACTCAAAAACGCACCTGCTGTTACTGCGAATGCGATTAACAACATAGGATTCGCAAGTACGTTGTTTGTCAAGGCACTCACAAGTACGACAATTATGATCAATAGGAACCATACGCGATAAGGATGAGCGGAGCTATTCATTCGTTTTGATTTTACTGAAAACAGCAACCCCACTACCATAACTAAGTAAAAGATTAATCCCGGGAAACCGTATCGCCAAGTATTTAAGAGGTATTCATTCTCTGAGTATATCTCATTCTCGTAAAAGAAATTCTTATTGATCCCGTAACCAAAAAAAGGTTTTTGAACAATCATTTCCCACAGGAATTTCCAGGTTTCTAATCGACCGCGCATCGAGCCATTGAATTCAGGATCAAAACTTGCATCTGAAAAATAGTGGAGGGAGAGCTGATCTGCATATTGAACAACTAACCCGCAAATGAAAAGTCCAACTACTATTCGTGCGATTGACCTCCAATTCATTTTTTGCAGGATAATAAAAACAACAAAATAAACAACGAAAGCTATGAGTGACGTTCGAGATTGAGTGAAAAGCAACATAGCAAAAGACATGTAAAAGAGCAAGTTTGAAAAATGCCATTTGTACTTTTCATAAATGGAAAGAAAATAACTATTGAAAAAAAGGAATAGAATGCCGTTTATGTTCGGATTCCCCATGGTCCCCAAAATGCGTTTAGTTGCTACACCTCCCAATGAATTGCGTCCAAAATACTGCAGCTGTAATTTGTTTGGGCAATACGCAGGCATAACAAGCTTATTAAAATCAAACAGATTAAAGTAGTGGAATGAATTGAACAGAACCAATGCAAGAAATAAAGCTGCAGCAACGGTGAAAAAAGCCTTTTTTAGCTTGAAAAACTCCATGAATAAAACGGTATAAATCATGTATTTGAGCAACTTATACAACTCAAAATAATCATTTACTTTTTCAAGTCCATCGTTCACAGCCATGGTCAGTACTCCCCAAACACACCATCCGAAAAGAACAAGAAAATAAAGCTTCTTAAATTCCCGCCACACAGGAACAAGCGCTAACGTGACGAAGGGTAAAAGAAGATCTTCTAGACGGATACTTAATTTAGAGGTTAATGGAATATAAGGAACGAAACAAACAGAAAAGATGATCAATAACGCAAAGTAGGGATAAGTCGACTTCAATCTAGAATATGTAGTAACCATCGATTTCATTTGATCAATTTCTAGTTATTCGAACGCCTCGTTTTGAAATATACAACGCATAGAAAATACCGAAAATTAAGTAAATGGATTGGCTAATGGATAAAATCCATAAAATGGTATAAAAGCTCTCCTCATCCTTACCAATCACAAAAGGTAATACACCAAAGCAGATCAGCTGAATAGCCGTACCAAAAAGTCCGATAATAAAGTACTCGCGTTGCCTTTTTAAAATCATTGGGATTCCTGATATTGGTGAAATCACAAAATTGAACATTAACCAAATTGACATGATTTCCGAATACTTACCTGACATGCGCCATGTTTCACTAAACACGAATCCAAAAAGCTCTTCACCAAAGAAGAAAATCAAACTAAATGGAATGATGGACAACAAAATCAATAATAGAAGCGCTTTTCTTATTAACGGATAGATCGTTTTTCCTTCATTAACCATCGTAGCGCATCGGTTATAAAAAACTTGACCAATTGAGGCACCAATAACCATAAGCGGAATTCGCAGAATCGTATATGAATGGTTATATGAACCGTATATATGTTTTGAAAAAATGGCAACCATTAACGCTGCAATTAATAAATCGCGACCAAGATCAATCAATACGTGTGGCAAGCTAACAAATGGGAAATCCTTGTATTCTCTGCTGAGAACAAACATTTTCTTCTGAGACAAGAGTCCTTTCTTTTTCTTGGTCTGAACGAAAAGTTCTTTTACAAAAGTCAAACTCGAAATAAAATGACCAATTAAGGAGGCGATG